>NZ_QZEG01000100.1:0-5359 GCF_009917605.1 Anaerotruncus sp. 1XD42-93
TGGTGTGGCTGACCGCCTGCCGTTGTTGCAGCGCCCGCACTCATTTTATCATGGGACTGGTTTCCAGTCAATCACCAAGAGGGAATCTTCCCCCTCCTGGGTTCTCCCCTTTTTAAGAGGCAACGCGCTGCACTGTTGCACAATCCTCCAAATTTTCCTTGGAAAAAGCGGCGAAATATGCTACAATACAGACAAAAGACGTACAACATCCAGAAAGGTCTGGTTCCGATGACACGAGACATGACCACCGGCAGCATCCCGCGGCACATGCTGGCCTACGCGGTGCCGCTGCTGTTCGGGAACCTGTTCCAGCAGCTTTACAACACGGTAGACTCGCTGGTAGTGGGGCGGATGGACGGAAAACAGGCGCTGGCGGCAGTGGGCGCGGCGGGGCCGGTTATGAACATCCTGATCTTTCTGATCGTGGGGATTTCGATGGGCGCGTCGATCCTGATGGCGCTGTTTTACATCTGTACCGGCGTCTGCAATTCGTTCCAGGGCCTGTTCCGCGGGTTGGGAAAACTCCAGGTCACCCTTTATGCAACCCTCGTGCAGATTCCGGTGCGTGTCGCCATCACCTGGCTGCTGGTCCCGCCGCTCGGCGTCACCGGCGCAGCCGCCGGGGTGGCCTGCGGCTGGCTCTGCATGATCGCTTATGAGCTTTACGCCTATCGCAAGCATTGGAAAACCACCCACCAATAACCCAAACCAAAAGCTTTACTCGATTTTTCTCGAAAAATCGCGGGGCCGAGGGGCAGAGCCCCCGCCGCTTGCCGCAGCAAGCGGAACGCCTGCCTGGGCGCGCCGCGCGCCCGCCTGAGAAGCGCTTTTTGCTCCGGCCTAAGAGCCGGCGCTTCGCGCCGGTTGGCCTATGCACGCCGCTGCGGCGGCAGTCGGGTGAATTGCCGCCCAAAGGGCGGCAAGAGGGGGCTTTTTGCAAGAGAAAAAGCCCCCTAAAAAAGGCTCCCGCCTACCAAAAAAATTTGGGGAGATTCCGACGGGGGTTGATCGGCCAAAATAAAAAGGAGGGGAAAACTTCCCTCCTTTTTCATTGGTCAGCGGGACAGAACAAAATCAGCAGCAAATCCGATTCCGGCGCATCGGCGCGCGGCTGCCCGATGCGTACAGCACAGCCGGTTCCCCTGATTTCGCTTTTCCATTCGGTAACCGCTTCATAGGTTTTGCGCGCGCCGGACGGCGGTTCCCCCTGCTGCACAGCGGCGCTCTTTTCATTGCGGGTTGCGAGGAACGCGTCATAGACCTCCCGTTCCTCCGCGAAGCCGCCATAGAGAAGCGTTGCAAAGATAACCGCCTTTTCCCAGTCCTGCGCGGGCAGCGAAACGCTCACCCCATACGGGTCATTTTCGGAGGGCAGGAAGGAGAGCCGGAGCATCCGCCCCTGCGGCTCCCCCGTACTCGAGACGATCGCAACCATCCTTCCTTCCGGGTCGTGCAGGGTGTAAACGGTCTGCCCCTCGGCCCAGGATTCCTCGGCCGCGATTGTCCACGGAAGCCCAGCCCGCTCCAGCGCGGCCTCGACCACACCAGCCTCCAGCGGGAATTCGGGCACAGGCAGGCCCTGCCGCCCGCAGCCGCAGCACCCCGCCAGCACCACACAAACAGCCATCCACCACCCGAAAAAACGTTTCATTTCCGCTCCTTTGCAAAGGCTCCTTCCCAATCGCAACCCACCCATTCTCTTGACAGCGCCCATATTACAGAGTATCATAAAGACAAAAGAAGGTGTTGCCGTCAGACGGTCAGCCCCCTTTAAGATTTACGGAAATAACCGCAGCACTTGGCTAGGGTGGCGGTTATTTCTTTTTGTTGCATCTAATACAAGAGCAACAACGCCCAGAATTACCAGACAGAACTGGAACAGTTCCGCATATGTAACCATAAGCATCTCCCCCTTTCTTCAAGGGGGCCAACCACCTGCAACCGTTGTGGCGGCACCTTGTCCTTATTCTATCATGGGAACGCTTTCCAGTCAATAACCAGGAGGGAATCTTTCCCCTCCTGGTTTCTCCCCTTTTTAAGAGGTGACGCGCTGCACCGCTGCACAATCCCCCAAATTTTCCTTTGAAAAAGCGGCGAAATATGCTACAATATAGACAAAGAGCGCACCACATCCAAAAAGGTCCGGCTCCGGCAACACAGGACACAGCCACCCGCGGCATCCGGCGTTTCGCGCCTGTGTGGGGAAGCCTCGCGTGAGGGTGTTTTTGCCGGGAGCCGGACAGACGCTGCCAGAAAAGGGAGTGAATGTATGCAGTTATCATTTTTAGGGGCAGCCCATGAGGTGACGGGGAGCTGTCATTATCTGCAAGCGTGTGGAAAGCACATCCTGATCGACTGCGGGATGCGGCAGGGCGGGGACGAGATCGAGCCGCCGGAACCGCGGTTCACCCCGGCGCAGATCGACTATGTGCTGCTGACCCACGCACACATTGACCATTCGGGACACCTGCCGCTGTTGAGCAAGCAGGGGTTCCGGGGGCAGATCTACGCGACCGACGCGACCTGTGACCTGTGTGAAATCATGCTGCGGGACTCGGCGCACATCCAGGAATTCGAAGCCGAGTGGCGCAACCGCAAGGGCAAGCGGTCGGGGCAGGAGCCGTACGAACCGCTTTATACGATGGAGGACGCGGAAAATGCGATCCGCAATCTGGTCCCATGCAGCTATGGCAAACGGTTCCAGCTCTGCGAAGGAATCGAAGTGCGGTTCATCGACGTGGGGCACCTGCTGGGGTCGTCGTCGATCGAGGTGTGGATCGACGAGGCGGGCGAAACCTCCAAGCTGGCGTTCTCGGGGGACATCGGCAATATCAACCAGCCGCTCATCAAAGACCCGGCCTTCCTCGAGGAGGCGGACTATGTGGTGGTAGAATCGACCTACGGGAACCGCCTGCACAACCCGCCGCCCGACTACAGCGAAAGCCTGGCGCAGATCATCCAGCGCACCCTCGACCGCGGCGGCAATGTGGTCATCCCGTCGTTCGCGGTGGGGCGCACCCAGGAGATGCTCTATTTCCTGCGGGAAATCAAGGCGCGCGGGCTGGTGCAGGGCCACCGGGATTTCCCGGTCTATGTGGACAGCCCGCTCGCCATCGAGGCCACCAACATCTTCAATGAGAACCGGCTCGACTGTTTCGACGAGGAAGCGCTCGAGCTGGTCAACCACGGGATCAACCCGATCACCTTCTACGGGCTGAACCTCGCGGTCACGAGCGACGAATCCCGCGCGATCAACTTCGACAACCGCCCCAAGGTGATCATCTCGGCGTCGGGGATGTGCGAGGCCGGGCGGATCAAGCACCACCTCAAGCACAACCTCTGGCGGGAGGAATCCACCGTGGTATTCGTGGGATACCAGGCGGTGGGCACCACCGGCCGCGCGATCCTCGAGGGCGCACCCAACATCAAGCTGTTCGGGGAGACGATCGACGTGCGGGCGGAAATCGTGGCGCTGCAAGGGGTGAGCGGCCACGCCGACCAGGCCGGGCTGCTCCGCTGGCTGGACGCCTTCTCCCCCAGGCCCCGCCGGATCTTCGTAGTCCACGGGGACCGCACCGTCTGCGACGAGTTTGCCGCGCTGCTCGAATCCCGGTACGGGATACCGGTTTCCGCCCCCGAGTACGGCGAGCGCTACGACCTTGCTGCCAACATCATGGTCGAAAAAGGCGTGCGCCCGCAGGCCAGAAAGACCGGGACGCTGCGTCCGGTTTCTGCCGCATTTGCGCGTCTGCTCGCCGCCGGAAAACGGCTTATGGTGGTCATCGAACACAACAAGGGCGGCGCCAACAAGGACCTCGCCCGGTTCACCAGCCAGATCCAGTCGCTCTGCGACAAGTGGGACAGATAGACAACGGAAGTTTGGGTCCCAGACCAAACGTCCAGGCGCAGGGCGCCTTCCTCAAAGGTGCGCGGCGTTTTGGGTTCCAGACCAAAACGCCCCCACTCGCGGCTTTCTCGCGCAGGCGCGAAGCGCGGCTAATGCCGCGACAGCCGCTCGGCGCACCCCACAAGAGGGGCGGCAGTGCCCCCCTCTTGTGAGAACTCCCCCGGCAAGCTGGCTGGCTCGGCCCGATCGGGCACAGTGTAGAGGGGTTTTGTGGCAGCATCCGTTTGGCCCCAGACCAAACGGATAGGCGCTTGCGCCTTCCTCGGGTCTTCTCGGCTAGCGCCGAAGCGCGGCAAGCGGCCAGCCCTAACGGGTTAAGGTTTCTGCCTTTTATCCGTTTCTATCATGAAAGTGGTTGCCAGTCAGAACCAGGAGGGAATTTCCCTCCTGGTTTTGATATTTCCGTCAGAATAGGGAAATCGAACAGTATCTCAAAAAACGGGTGGCTATATACGAAAAGGAGTTTGGAGAAATTCCAGTAAAACCAAACCAATCTTGCGAAAACTTCCGAATGATCGTATCTTGCTCCAAAACAAAAAAGGACACTTGACAGCGTCCGGATTACAGTATATAATGAAGATAAAGAAAGGTGCTACCGGCAGACGGTCAGCCCCTTGGTTAATGCAGAAATAACCGCATCACTTTGGAAGGGTGGCGGTTATTTCTTTTTTGTCGCGTCTAATACAAGAGCAACAACGCCTAGAATTACTAAGCAGAACTGGAACAGTTCCGAATATGTAACCATAAGCATCTCCCCCTTTCTTCAAGGGGGCCAACCGCCTGCAACCGTATGTAGCAGCACCTTGTCCTTATTCTACCATGGAGATGCTCTCCAGTCAAGAAAAAGGCGCTTGACAGCGCCCGGATTGCAGTATATAATGAAGATAAAGAAAGGTGCTGCCGGCAGACGGTCAGCCCCTCTAAGTTAACGGAAATAACCGCATCACTTTGCTAGGGTGGCGGTTATTTCTTTTTTGTTGCGTCTAATACAAGAGCAACAACGCCTAGAATTACTAAGCAGAACTGGAACAGTTCCGAATATGTAACCATAAGCATCTCCCCCTTTCTTCAAGGGGGCCAACCGCCTGCAACCGTATGTAGCAGCACCTTGTCCTTATTCTACCATGGAGATGCTTTCCAGTCAAGAAAAAGGCGCTTGACAGCGCCCGGATTGCGGGATATAATAAAGATAAAGAAAGGTGCTGCCGGCAGACGGTCAGCCCCTCTAAGTTAACGGAAATAACCGCATTACTTTGCTAGGGTGGCGGTTATTTCTTTTTTGTTGCGTCTAATACAAGAGCAACAACGCCTAGAATTACCAGACAGAACTGGAACAGTTCCGAATATGTAACCATAAGCATCTCCCCCTTTCTTCAAGGGAGCCAACCGCCTGCAACCGTTGTGGCAGCACCTTGTCCTTATTCTACCATGGAAGTGCTTTCCAGTCAAGAA
>NZ_QZEG01000101.1:0-5219 GCF_009917605.1 Anaerotruncus sp. 1XD42-93
AAGGGCGGCAAGAGGGTGCTTTTTGCAAGTGAAAAAGCACCCTGCCACACGCAGAGATACAGCCCCCGCGCGGAACGCGCAGATGAATTTGTTTTCCGGTCTGTCCGCCGCCGCGGAGCGGGCAGGCTTGAAAAATAGAATAAACGGGCGGAATGGATAACGCCCGCAGAATTTAAGGAGGTTTCACCATGGGAATGGTAGTAAGAAGCAACATTATGGCAGTCAATGCACAGCGTCAGCTGGGCGTGAACAACAACCAGGTTTCCAAGGCGCTGGAGAAGCTGTCCTCTGGTTACCGCATCAACCGCGCGGGCGACGACGCTTCCGGTCTGGCGATCTCTGAAAAGATGAAAGCCCAGATCAAAGGTCTGGACACCGCTTCCCTGAACGCACAGGACGGTATTTCGGTCGTGCAGACCGCTGAAGGCGCGCTGACCGAGGTTCACAACATGCTCAACCGTATGGTCGAGCTGGCAACCCGTTCGGCGAACGGCATCAACGCAGACCTCAACCGGGATGCGCTCCAGAACGAGGTTTCCGCACTCCAGGAGGAAATCGACCGTATCGCACAGGCGACCACCTTCAACGACATCCACCTGCTCGATGGTACCGGCGGCAGCGGCGGTACCGGCGGTACGAGTGTCGAGCCAGCGGAGGTCACCCAGCCAACAACACCGACCACCACCGCAACAGACGGCGCTGCTGGTACTGCTGCAACAATCAAACTCGATGTTGCAGGCTTCACAGCAACAAAGCCTGGTAAGGTGGATATAAAGCTCGGTGACAAGGTCATCGGCGAGGTTGAGGTCACCGAAGGTATGACCGATGCAGAGTTTGCAGATGCGGTTGCAGGGCTGACATTCAACATTAATGACGGTACTACTGATCATGCGTTCACAGGCGCAGTCGATACCGCTGGTGGCACCGCTATCACCTTTACCCAGACGACCCCTGCTGTTCTCGACCTTACCAATGCTAAAGTGGACGGCTATATGTCTGGCGATGATATTTCCATCGAGCCGCAGGAGCCTGCTGCCGGTGCTGCTAAAGCGGCTGCGGCTGATGCCCCTGAAAAGCCGGACTTCAGCGGAGCGAATGCACTCACTTTCGACGACGCAGATGGTAACGGTGCTTCCGCAGATGCTAGCGGTTTGGATGCGGATGCGATCCAGGCGGCGCTTGATGCGGCTGCGGCAGCAGATCCTACTGTGACTGGCGGCAATATCACGATTGAGCTGAATCAGGCAGGTGACGGATACGAGCTGAAAGCTGGCAATGTTGTGCTTGGCAGCACCGGCAATGCAGCAAATAATAGTATCGTTGGCGCAGACAATGCTGGTACGGACAAAGCATTGGTATTCACTACTGCGGATGGTACAGCACTTGGAAAAGTGGTAGTCTCTGCTACGACCGCTACTGCATTAACTGGCGAGATGGATGCTCCTCTTGACACCGGCGTAGAGGCAACTGCGGCTGGCGCAGATAACAATGGTGCAGCAGGCGGTGCTGGAAGCACCTTCATCCTCCAGATCGGTGATACCGCTGCCCAATATAACCAGCTGACCTTTACGATCGGCAATATGACTTCGCAGGGGATCGGCGTCGATACGGTTGACATCAGCACACTGAAAGGCGCGCAGAATGCGATCAATACAGTGAAAACCGCGATTGACACCGTTTCCACCCAGCGTGCGGAGCTTGGTGCGATCCAGAACCGTCTGGAATACACCATCAACAACCTGGACACCTCCTCCGAGAATATCCAGGCCGCGAACAGCCGTATCCGCGACACCGATATGGCCAAGATGATGATGGAATACACCAAGGTCAACGTGGTTACCCAGTCTGCACAGGCGATGCTCGCTCAGGCGAATCAGCAGCCCCAGAGCGTGCTCCAGCTCCTCCAGTAAGGATTGTTGTAAGCATTTTTCTGTGTCTTTTCTTCAAAACAGCCGGACGGTTTTTACCGTCCGGCTGTCGGCGTTTTCCCGCGCAGGTTCAGGGCAGGCCCACTGGTTTCGATTGCGATCCGCCAGCCTGTGGATGCGTTTGTATCGCCTGTTTTGAAAAAACCAACAAAAAACTCTGGCATCTTTCGGTGATTTATGGTATCATAATCATTAGAACAGATCGGACGCCGGGTTATGGTGAGAACAGCAGGTGTACTTCTGACCGTTCCCGCCCCATTGGCCAATGAGGCCAGTTGCTTTTCAATCACGGTATCCTGTCTGTAACGTGTAAACAGCTGCATGAAGCGCGTCACAAAGGCGTTTGCTGCTATGGTGGAACGATGAGGATCAACAGCAGGAAAAGGGGGATGGCAATATGAAACTGATTTTTGCGATCGTATCCAATGACGACAGCTCGAGGGTTTCCAAAGAGCTGACCAAGAACAGGTTCTCGGTGACAAGGCTGGCCACAACCGGTGGCTTTTTGATGGCGGGAAATACCACATTCCTGATCGGTACAGATGATGACAAGGTGGATGAAGTGATCTCGATTATCGGAAAGCACTCCAAAAAACGAACCCAGATGGTACCGTCCTCCGCGTCCTATGGGGTGGGGATGTACACCTCGTTCCCGGTGGAGGTGCAGGTCGGCGGCGCGACCATCTTTGTCACCAACATCGAGCGGTTTGAGAAACTCTGATGTCAGGTCTGCTTTATAACCGCAAAGCTTCCGCTGCGCTCGCCAGCCTTGGGGCCGGCGGGCGTTTGCCGCATGCAATCCTGCTCGAAGGCCCCGCCGGTTCGGGAAAGCACCTCGCGGCGGAAATCATCGCCCGATATGCGCTCTGCACCGCCCAGGAAAAGCCGTGTGGGCAGTGCGCCGGGTGTGTGAAGGTTGGGAAGCGGGTCCATCCCGATGTGCGGTACTATGGGGTGCCCGAAGGGAAGAAGGAATTTCCGATCGACCTTGTGCGGGAGATCCGGCAGGACGCATATATTGCACCAAACGAGGGTACCTGTAAAATATACATCCTAGAGCAGGCGCACGCGATGAATGCCGCCGCCCAGAACGCCCTGCTCAAAAGCATCGAGGAACCGCCCCCACATGCGCGGTTTGTGCTGCTCTGCGAGAACCGTTCGATGCTGCTGCCGACCATCCTTTCCCGGGTGACAGCGATCGAGCTGGAGGTTCCGTCGGTCGAACAGTGCGCGCAGGCGCTTGAAACGCTCGCCCCCGATGCCCCGGAGGAGGAACGGCGGGCCGCCGCTGCGGGAGCGGGCGGGAATATCGGGCGGGCGCTCGAGCTGCTTGGCTCGGCGAAACCGTCGAAAGCGGCAGCGGATGCGCGCCAGCTGCGGGAGATCCTGGTTTTCGGGGACCGTTATCAGGCGCTGAAAATCCTGGCGGCTTATGACAAGGACCGGCAGAGCCTGCTTGACCTGCTCCCGCTTTTGGAAGAGGGATTTGCACAGGCCGCGCTGGCCCGCTACCGTCGTCCGGCCGCAGGAGGGCAGGAAGAACGCCTGACCAACCGCCTGACCTGTGAACAGGCGATCTGTGCGGCTGAAGCAGCGGCGCAGGCTGCGGAACAGGCGCGGCGGAATGTCAGCGTCCCGTTGCTCTGCGCCTGTATGGTCGAACGGATCAAGGCTGCGGTCGGCGGGTGACAGGAGCCGGGATATATTTTTTGGCAGGAGGGAAAGCCCTCTGCCAAAGATATGAAACAGATAAATTTATCATTGGGTTGGGGGAGCTTTATGGCTGAGATAATCGGAGTCAGGTTCAAAAGCGCGGGAAAGGTGTACTATTTTGACCCAGCGGACCTGCAGTTTTCAAGAGGGGACCGCGTGATTGTTGAGACAGCGCGCGGAATCGAATGCGGAGAGGTTGCGATGGACAACCGCAAGATCAGCGACGAAGAGGTGGTCAAGCCCCTCAAGCAGGTGATTCGTGCGGCGACTGAATCCGACCTGAAACGGGTGCGGGATAACGCGGCCCGCGAAAAACAGGCGTTTGAGATCTGCAACGAGAAGATTGCGAAGCATAAACTCAAGATGAAGCTGGTGGATGTCGAGTTCACCTTTGACAACAACAAAATCCTGTTCTATTTCACCGCAGACGGGCGAGTCGATTTCCGTGAGCTGGTCAAGGACCTCGCTTCGGTCTTTCGCACCCGCATTGAGCTGCGGCAGATCGGGGTGCGCGACGAAGCAAAGATGCTCGGCGGGCTTGGCATCTGTGGGCGGGAGTTCTGCTGTTCCTCGTTTTTGGGGGAGTTCCAGCCGGTTTCGATCAAGATGGCAAAAGAGCAGGGGTTGTCTCTGAACCCGACCAAGATTTCCGGCACCTGCGGGCGGCTGATGTGCTGTCTGAAATATGAGCAGGATGCCTATGAGGAGCTGCTCCACTCCACACCAAGGGTGGGGTCAACCGTCCGCACCAAGGATGGCCGGGGCATCGTAACCGAGGTCAATCTCCTGACCGGGATGCTCAAGGTCGCGTCAGAGAAGGATCAGGCTGCGACAAAATATTACAACAAGAGTGAGGTCAAACTGGTGCGGGGCGACCGGCCTGCCCGGGAGGGAACGGATGAAGAGCCTGCGCAGGAGCATAGACGTCCCGACCGGAAAAAATGACGGTCCATCCAGCGAAAAAACGGACAGATTCCCAGAAAAAAATTACAGTCTGCCACTTGTTTTTTTCAAAAGCTGTGGTAAAATACTAAGTAGATATAATGGCGGTTGCGCTGTTGTATTGTCTGCCGTACAGGCGGGCTTTCCTGTAAACAAATTTTTTAATGGAGGTGTTCCCCATGGCATATGCAATTTCTGACGAGTGCATCTCTTGCGGCAGCTGCAAAGATGTTTGCCCGGTTGGCGCTATCTCTGAGGGCGATGGCAAATACGAGATCGACGCTTCGGCTTGCATCGACTGCGGTTCCTGCGCTGGCGAGTGCCCGAGCAACGCGATCAAACCCGAATAATCGCAAGCTGAGTTCGCTACATAAGGATTAAGCCTTCGCTTTGCGGCGAGGGCTTTTTCTGTTTGGCCCTGGAAACAGGAATTGGCGGCCTGTGAAGCCTTTTTCGAGCGTGTTCGGTATTTTATTTATGCAAGGGGGCTTTTTCACTTGCAAAAAGCCCCCTCTCGCCGCTTCGCGGCAATTCACCCGAAAAACGCGCTTCACAGGATAAAGCATTCCGCGCTCATCTCGCGCTAAGAGCCCGCCTTCGGCGGGTTGCGCTCGAAACGCTTCGCTGCGGCTCGCA
>NZ_QZEG01000102.1:0-5029 GCF_009917605.1 Anaerotruncus sp. 1XD42-93
TTTGCTGGTTTCCGCTGTTTCGGAAAGCACTCTGCGATTTGTTCGTATTGTTCTTTCTTCAGTTCCATTCCTTTATTATAGCATATCTTTATTTGTGTGAACAGACCCTAAGGGGATAGCGCATAATGAAATAGAAAATCATACACAGAGGGGGTGTTCATCCGTGCCCAGTGAAAATCAAATGGAGCTTGCCCGGCATCGTCTGGGAAAAGCCCGACAGTGCGCGGCCACGGCCAGGAACATTCTTTTTGACGGGGACTATGAGGCCAGCATTGATCGCTCCTGCTTCGCCATCTTCCATGGGATGCGGGCGGTCCTGATACTGGACGGGCTTGATTTCAAAGAAGGCCCTGCTGTTACCGAAAATTTCACGGAGCATTATGTTACAACCGGGGTTTTTGACGAAAGCTCCTCTCAAATCATCAGAAAGGTATTTGACCTGCGTGCCGCCTGTGACTATGACGATTCCTTTGCGGTTTCCAGGCAGGAGGCTGAACAGCAGGAAGTAAATGCTTGTGCTTTTTTGGAGGCAGCCGAACATTACATAGAGAAGCGGATGGAATCTTGACAGAGGAGATCCGCATTAGACAATTAGCCATGCTTGTGGTATAATGAGGACGGAAAAGGAGGTGTTCCCCATGGACTCACCAACAGCTATTGCGCAGGCGCTCCACACCACGGAGGGAAATTCTGCCTATGATGAGGCTTGTAAGCGGCTCCTTTCTCAAAAGATCATCTTGGCCTGGATCATGAAGAGCTGCCTGGAGGAATACCGGGATTTAGATGTACAGGAAATCGCAGAGAAGTATATTGAAGGCACCCCCTCCATCAGCAAGGAGCCGGTTTTCCCAGATGACACAGGTCCTCTGATCCAGGGAACGGATACCACGGATAAGTCTCCTGGGGTAAGAACCGTTACCTACGATATTAGTTTCCGTGCGGTTGCCCCCGGTTCCGAAGAACTTATTGAGTTATATATCAATGTGGAGGCCCAGAAGAAATTCAAACCCGGTTATCCGCTGCTGAAACGGGGAATCTATTATTGCAGTAGGATGATTTCCCGCCAGAGCAACAGGGACTTTATCGACTCCCACTACGAGAAGATCAAGAAGGTCTATTCCATCTGGGTTTGTCTGGATTCACCGGAAAGCAGAAAGAATACAATCACCTGCTATCAGATGACCGAAAGGAACTTGATTGGCGATGCAAAGGAACCAGTTGCCAACTACGATTTGCTCTCGGTGGTCATGATTTGCCTGGGCGGACCAGAGGTGGAGCATTACGAGGGAATTTTGAAACTCCTTCATACGCTTCTCTCTAACAAAACAAGCGAAAAGGAAAAGCAAGAGGTTTTGGAGAACGAATTTGATATACCAATGACCCGTGAATTGGAAAGTGAGGTGTCTACTATGTGTAATTTAAGCCAAAGTGTAAAAGAAGAAGGGAGAATTGATGGGATTCTCTTTGCCCTCAAAAATTTGATGAAAAACAAGGGGATGCCTGTGGAAGAAGCCTTTACAACATTAGAAGTCCCCGAAGCAGATTGGCAGAAGTACCGCAAGCTGCTGGCCGGTCAGTAAAACTCAATGAAACCGCTGTGTTTCCCCGTGAAGCACAGCGGTTTTTCTTATCCCTTGGAAAGATACCACAGCGGGTCCCTTGGCTCCCCATCCACAATGACCTCGATATGTAAATGGGGTCCGGTGGCCCAGCCGGTCTGCCCTACTCTGGCGATGGCCTGCCCGGCCTCCACCTTTTGCCCCTGCCGCACCAGAAGCTGGCTGCAGTGGGCGTAGAGGGTCACATACCCGCCGCCGTGGTGGATAGCCAGGTGCTTTCCATAGTCGGAACTGCCGGAATCCCGAACAAACAGCACCGTCCCGCCCTGCACGGCGCAGATTTCTGTGCCTGTCCCAGCAGAAATATCCAGGCCGGTATGGTTGCTGGTTCCTGTACCGACGCCGGGATAAGGACGATTACCAAAGTAGGAGGTGATATTCCCGAACCAGTTCGTGCCGGGGAAGGGATTGCCAAAGCCCCCGCCCTCCAACGGGGTATCGTCACCCTGTATCATGTCTTTGATCTCGCTGTGGGTCCCGTTGGCGGAGGCTTCGTATCCATCATTCAGCATTCCCATCTGGTTTTGGTAGAGGAATCCGGCCCACTGGGTCTTGAAGGTGTCCAGCCCCAGCTTCTGCATCAGGGCGTCCTGGCCGATGTCGTAAATATCTATGTGAATCCGATAGAGGGGATCGCTCTCCTCCTCGTCGCTGTCTTCGCAGTAGGTTTCCACCCAATAGGTGTACTCGATATTCTGCCGGACCAGTTCCCGAACGCTTTCCTCGGTGATGCGCCCCAGGTCCTGTTCGTGCCAGACGGAGGAAATGGAGATAAACCAATACCGGTCGGTGTTGCCAAAGTCCTCGGTGACGACAACATCATCATAGCCCGCCGAGAGACGGGCTATGATGGCGTCGGCCTCCTGCCGTGTAAGGTCGGAGAAGCTGTCGTAAAGGGAGCCTACATAGGCCGCCTTTGCGTTCATCTCCTGTATGGTGCTGTTCTGCACCGTAGGATATTGGAAGTTGGGATGCACAACAGAAAGGTATAGGAAAAATGGGATGAAGATGCAGAAAAGGATGATGTAGAAAATCGCCTTGATAATTTCCGGAAGGAAAGCCTTGGTTGCGGCCACCGCCGCGCCATGGAGCCCGCCGCTCACCGCCCCCTGGAGGACGGTGGAGACAGCGTGACCCAGGCGCGCCAAATTGGCAGCGCTGGAGATCCCCTTTTGCTGGTTCTGGCTCATTTCTCACCTTCTCTGCTATTTTTGCGGCTCTCCCGGTCTGGCCGGGTGGGTACTGCCGTTTTCAGGTTTTTTATCCTCCCGAACGGGCGGGGGATTCTTTACCGGCCTGTCGGAAGGCGATGCCGGTCGCTGTGAAGATTCGTGTTTGGGATTGCCCTGTACTGGATTTGTGGGAACGACCGGGGCCGCCGGAGTGACAGGCCGGGGCGGCGCGTCAGGGCGGCTGGGCGGCGTGCTGCTAGGCCCTTTCGGATTGGACGGTGCTGGGGCCGCAGCCGGAGGATTCGATTGAAGCGGCCTGGTTCCTGTGGTGGGATGGCTTGTCCCCGAAGGGTCGGAATTGCTTACCCCTGTGGGCGCCCGGCTGGGCCCATGCTGGGTCGTTCCGCCGGAAACCGCCCCCGGATTCCTGACAGGGACGCCGGAAGGAGCAACAGCCGGATTCTGCGGCGGCGGAGAAGAAGTCTTGTTCCATGCCGGTTTAGATGCAGGCCGTTCCGGCCGGTTGCTGTTCGATGCTGCGGGATGCCCCGGCGTACCAGGCGCGCCGGGAACACCAGCCGCAGGTGTATGGGTGCGAGGCCCATTCTGCACCTGGGAAGTTGTGCTGCTGTTATTTGTCTGGGCGTTCCCAGAAGCGGCGGGACGGGCAGAAGTACCCGCAGGGGGTTTCGCGGCCGGAGCCGGGCGGGAAGGATTGTCAGGGCTTTGGGGTGTTCCGGCATTTTTGCCATCCTTTGCTGTGACAACACCGGATGAGACTGCGGTATTGGCACTAAGGGGCGGCGCTTTTTCCTGGCCGCTTACCCCAGTGTTTTGTTGAGCTGCTGCCGCCGGAGGTTGTGAGGTGGGATGACCAGGCGCTCCCGGCTGTCCAGGTGTGCCGGTGGCCGCTGGAGTTTGTGGCGTAGACACGCTGCCCTTTTCGTCTGTCTGTCCAGGCGTTCTACCGGCAGAAGGCGGCGTAAATTTCCTGCCCCGCCCAAGGGGTGGCCTTGTGGGTGCTGGACCCTCCTGCGCTGTTCCTTTGGCCGGAGCAGCCGCTCCCTGCTGGCCCTGGGCTGTTCCCAGATTCGCTGTTGCCGAAGCAGGCGCAGTCCCCGGATTGGGGGCTTTTGGCGTTGTCCCGGCGGGCGGGGTACTATCCGCAGCTGAGGCCGCTCCTGCCGTTTTGCCCTGAGCAGAGCCGCCGGTTCCGCCGCCCGCAGGCGGTGGAGAAGAAGGAGCTGGATTTGGCCCCGGAGCAGCGGAGCCGCTGCTGGGCCGGTTGCTGCTCCGATTGCCGGAGGAGGGCGTTTTCCCTCCCCCTGTGCGGTTGGCGGCCACCGTCTGTATCACGGTGCAGGCGGCATGGTTTGCCATCATGGTGGGAAGGGCCATAAAGCCATGCCCCAGGGGGCTTCCCGTGTGGGCGGGATTCAGCCCCATCCGGCAGACAATATCATCGATCTTCCTGCCCACCCGGACAATGGCTGTCACAAAAATCAGCCGGGGGAAGATCCCCAGGCCGCTGGGCACCGTACTCATGGTGGAAAGCAGCAGCTTTAAGAAAATCACATTCATCAGCATCATCACACACATACTGCCGAACATCCTGCACCACCCCTTGAAAATATCCTCTGTGTTCTTGCTCCCGCCCATACCGAAGGCCAGGGGCGCCAGCACCACCAAAATCACCGTGACCACATACCGCTCCCCAATCTCAAAGAAGAATTTTATCACCTGGAAAATGAGGATCAGTCCCACGATCATGGCCAGCAGCCAGGAGGAGTCGATGCCAAAGGCGTTTTCATCCGGGGTGATAATCTCCACCGCATCCGGGACTTGGAACAGGTCCATAATGGTGCTGGTGAAGTTAAGCCCTATGGCGCAGATCTGCCGGCTGGCCAGCAGGAGAAAGGCGAAAACGAAGGTGCGGGTCCCCAGGGCCACCGGGTCCTCCCCCTCAAAACCCAGGCCGGCGGCCATAGAGCGCATGGCCTGGAATACCAGATTGCCGATGAGCAGGGCCCAGCCCACGGCGATGACGATATTCTGAATATCGTTCACCACCGGGGCGTAGGTTTCAAAGTAAGCCAAATCGAGGGAGAAGATGTTCAGCAGGGAGTCCGCCATGTATTCCACTCCCTCTAAGATCAGCCCGTAGAGCCTGTCAACGCCAATTTGAAATTGTAAGAAAACGCCGAAGAAATTTTGTAGTTTTTCGGCGGGGGGTAACAA
>NZ_QZEG01000103.1:0-4959 GCF_009917605.1 Anaerotruncus sp. 1XD42-93
CGGGGAGGGGGCACTGCCCCCTAGCCCGTAAGGCAAACTGAGGGGGCGTCGCGGCCTTAGCCGCGCTTCGGACCGCAGGTCCGAGAAGTCCCCCGAAGAAGGGCGCTTGCGCCCCGGAAGTTTGGTCGGGAATCCAAACTTCCGTTGCCTTGACCCCTCTACACAGTGCCCGACCGGGCTGGGCCTGCCAGCTTGCCGGGGAGGGGCATACGGGGAGGGGGCACTGCCCCCTAGCCCGTAAGGCAAACTGAGGGGGCGTCGCGGCCTTAGCCGCGCTTCGCGCCTGCGCGAGAAAGCCGCGAGCGGGGGCGTTTTGGTCTGGAACCCAAAACGCCGCGCACCCTGGGGCCAAACGGATGCTGCCTTATCTCTGCGCGATTCTATTCGAAAACAGATTGGAAAATGCATTCTTTTGTATGTTTTCCAATCTGTTTTAAAATGCATGTTTTATTATATTTATAAATGCAAATTATAATGTATTCGTTAATAGAATTTCTAATAGAATCGTAAATCTATTTTATTTTGTATAAATTATTTTATTTGATATCACATTCGCGATTCTATTTTTAAATACATTTTATATCCCATCTTTTAATGCAATAGTAAGTGTATTTATTTATCTATTTTCAAATATATTTATCCATCTATTTTTGAATAGACTGTAGAATAGATGCTTGCATCTAAGCATCAACCTATGGTATAATAGAATCCATACGATATGAATAAACAGGATCGTTATTCTGTTAGGGGGTATATAAATGAAGATATTAACTTTTGGAACCCTGAAAGGCGGCGTGGGCAAAACCATGCTTTGCTTTAACATCGGAGGAATCCTCTCCCAGCTGGACTACAAAGTCCTGGTGATCGACGGCGACCTTCAAGGCAACCTAACCAATAATATGGGCATCGACCGCACCCGGGAAGGGCTGCTTACCACCTACGAAATTTATAACATCGACGAGCAGCAGCCCGACCCGGAAGCGCTGGTCTACCGCTCCCCGATCGACCGCCTTCCCAACCTCGATATGATCGCCGGGTCGATCTTCCTGCACAAGGCTGAACTAAAAATTGCGTCGGTGGCCGGACGGGAGCAGATTCTCTCCAACTATCTGAACGATCACCGCGACTTCTTTGAACAGTATGACTATCTGCTCATCGACACCAACCCCAGCATGTCGATCGTCAACCAGAATGCCTTTCTTGCTGCCGATGCGATCCTGCTGGTGAGCGACGTATCAATGAACGCGATCGAGGGCGCACAGCTTTTCATTGCGCTCTGGGAAGATGCCCGCAAACGTCTGCGCAGAGAGGATAACATCCGTGGTTTCATCATCAACGATTATGACGCCCGCAACAAAATTTCTGCCGATTTCCTCGAATATCTGAAAACTTCCCCGGATACCGCCGATCTGCGCGAACTGCTCTTCGAGACGATTATTCCGCGCAACGTGCGCATTACCGAAAGTGAACTCGCGGCTCTGCCCATCTCGATCTATGACCTGCGCTCCAGAGGTTGTGACGCTATTGCTTCACTTGTCGACGAAATGCTCGCACGCCACATTATATAATAGGTATAGGCTGCGGCTTTTTTTGCCCCTATATGAAGAATGCCGCCTACTGGCGGCAGGGGATGCCCGGTCCCGTCCGGGCGGACGGCTTGTTTTTTGCTTGTGCAAAAAGCAAGGTAAAAAGCACACATAAGGGGGAACCCCCCTTATGGAACCCCCGGAAGAGTGCCCGCCTTTGGCTGGGTGGAAGGGACACGCATGTCAGTGCCCGCCTCGACCTATTTTTTGTCCAGGCAGGCCCCGCCCACTCGCCCCGGGCCGCACCGCAGAACCCCTCTACACTGTGCTCGAACGGATCGGTGCACAAGGCTTGCCGGGGGAGTTCTCACAAGAGGGGGGCACTGCCGCCCCTCTTGTGGGGTGCGCCGAGCGGCTGTCGCGGCATTAGCCGCGCTTCGCGCCTGCGCGAGAAAGCCGCGAGTGGGGGCGTTTTGGTCTGGAACCCAAAACGCCGCGCACCTTTGAGGAAGGCGCGAGCGCCTATCCGTTTGGGCTGGCACCAAACGGATGCTGCCGCAAAACCCCACTACACAGTGCCCAATCGGGCCGAGCCAGCCAGCTCGCCGGGGAGGGGCACACGGGGAGGGGTCGCCGACCCCTAGCCCGTGAGGCGCATCCTGCCCAAGCGTCGCGCGCAAGCGCGCTTCGGGCTGAAAGCCCGAGAAGCGAAGGGCGTTGTTTTGGTCTGGAACCCAAAACAACATGCGCCCGGTGACCCCTCGCCCGTGAGGCGCATCCTGCCCGAGCGTCGCGCATAAGCGCGATCTCGGCCTAAGAGCCGCCTGCGGCGGTTGGCCTCGAAACGCTCGCTGCGGCTCGCAGTCCAGTCCGCAAGTCCGAGAAGTCCCCCGAAGCAGGGTGCTTGCGCCCCTGAAGTTTGGTCGAGAATCCAAACTTCCGTTGCCCTGGAACCCAAAACGCCGCACACCTTGGGGCCAAACGGATGCTGCCTTTGACCCCTCGCCCGTGAGGCAAACTGAGGGGTCGTCGCGGCGGATGCGCGATCTCGGCCTAAGAGCCGCCTGCGGCGGTTGGCCTCGAAACGCTCGCTGCGGCTCGCAGTCCAGTCCGCAAGTCCGAGAAGTCCCCCGAAGCAGGGTGCTTGCGCCCCTGAAGTTTGGTCGGGAATCCAAACTTCCGTTGCCCTGGAACCCAAAACGCCGCACACCTTGGGGCCAAACGGATGCTGCCTTAACGCCTCAGATCGAAAGCAAACCGGCGTCGCCGTACATATTCGCCTATCTATTCGTTTATATATTCATAAATCTATTGAAAACTATATTCACGAATATATTCATGGAGGTATTGGAAATTATGGCAAACAAATTTACCAAAAGCGTCCTTGAGCGGCAGGCCAAGGAGATGAAAGCACGCTCGTCCAAACCCGCGGAAGAGGGAATCCGCCCGGCGATACCAGCCGCGCCAGCGGAAACCGCCCCCGCAATCCCGCCGGAACCCACCCCGGCAGACACTCAAACGATCAGTCCACCTGAGCTGCCCGAACCAACCCCGCCCGAATCCCGGACAAGCTCCCCGCAAAATCCGCCGAACCCAGAAATCATACCGGAGCCGATCCCGGAAACAGCGCCGGCTCCCCCAGCAGGGGAGGGAAACATCAAGCCGCGTCCCGCACGTAAAACAGCTGCTCCGCTGCCCGATCTGACCGCGTTCATCGTGCGGGACGAAGGCCGCAACGCCAAAAACAAAACCTTCTATCTGGATGAAGCAGTCATTGACGCGCTGCATCGCGCCGCAGTCGCCCAAAAAATCACCGACAGCAAACTGGTAAACGACATTCTCAAGAAAATTTTGGGGATCTGATGTAAAGGAAAATCCCTTTCCAAATGGGACGGTACCAACTAACCGAAACTGGGTACCTTTCTCATTTTTCAATCGCTGTTTTTCGAAATAAGCAACGGATTCCTTTGATTTTCTCTGTTTTTTAAGCGATTTCAGTTCAAAGCCATTCGGGAGGGTTTTTCAACTTTTTACACTCTGTAATCTTTTTCACGGTACCACTAACCGAAACTGGGTACCTTTTCAAATTTTATTTCTATTTAACCGGCAATCTCTCCGGATTTCTCCGGATTCCTCTATTATTTGCCCCAATCCATAACTCTTTAAAAATACTACAGAAATAAAAAAAGCTTTACCTTACGTATACAATCCCAAACCAGCCACAAAAAAAGTGGGATCGCAGCCAGCCGGACAACGGTACACAAATCCGCCCCACAACTAACCAAAACTGGGTACCATCCTTTTTACAATTGCCTGTTTATCCACTGATTCCTCTGTTTTTCTCATGATTGCTTCGATTTTCACAAAAATTTAAAATTCTGCGATTTTTCTCGAAATCTTTCCGAAAACACGCATATTTTGCGGGAAATTGGGCAACCAAGCAACCTGGTGGTCAGTTTCTCAACCACAACCCAATCACTAACCGAAACTGGGTACCATAAAAAGCAATTCCCTCAAAATCTCCTGAAATCAGCTATTTACGCCCGATATCTCCCATTTTTAACAACCCGTCAAAATGCAGAACCACCCCTCTTGGCCACCCGCCCGGACAGACAACCCCCCATACAAACCGGTTCTGCCCACCATGCAAACCAAAACTGGGTACTAGACTAACCGAATCTGCCAATCTTACAAACCAAAACTGGGTACCTTAAAAAAACCAGGGCCATCCAGCAAACTCCCATCAAAAGCCAGTCCACCCACCCAATTTTCACTAAAAAAAATCCCTGTATGTACTGTATGTTATGTACGTACTATAGGAACCAGAACAGCCGATCTTTCAACATCGGCCTGTTTCTGGTGTAAAAATCGTTAAAAAAGCAACAACGGCAGCATCCGTCTGCCCCCCGGGTGCGCGGCGTTCCGGATTCCTGACCCAAACAACGCCTTTCACTTCTCGGGCCTGCGGCCCGGACTGCAAGCCGCAGCAAGCGTTTCGAGGCCAACCGCCGCAGGCGGCTCTTAAGCCGAGATCGCGCTTACGCGCGACACTCGGGCAGGATGCGCCTCACGGGCTAGGGGTCACCGGGCGCATGTTGTTTTGGGTTCCCGACCAAAACAATGCCCTTCGCTTCTCGGGCTTTCGGCCCGAAGCGCGGCTAATGCCGCGACAGCCGCTCGGCGCACCCCACAAGAGGGACTGAGGGCAACGGAAGTTTGGGTTCCCGACCAAACTTCCGGGGCGCAAGCGCCCTTCTTCGGGGGACTTCTCGGACCTACGGTCCGAAGCGCGCTCCGCGCGATGCCCCCTCAGTTTGCCTCACGGGTTAGGGGTCACCGGGCGCATGTTGTTTTGGGTTCCCGACCAAAACAACGCCCTTCGCTTCTCGGGCTTTCAGCCCGAAGCGCGCTTACGCGCGACGCTCGGGCAGGA
>NZ_QZEG01000104.1:0-4922 GCF_009917605.1 Anaerotruncus sp. 1XD42-93
CTCATCTTTTTCTCCTAAACTCCCTCTTTTTATCTTTCATAACCAGATCAGCCGATAATTTCTGATTATCTTACAGGAAAAACACCGCTGAATATTCAGCGGTGTTGCGTGCAAAATTAAAGTGAAAAGGTCATCTTTCCTCTTGGATGCTTTTCTGCCAGAAGTGAGGTAAGCCGATTGACAGTCACATGGGTATAGATTTGCGTGGTTGAGATGGAGCTGTGTCCCAACAGAGATTGGATATATCGGATATCCAGCCCAGCTTCCAGCAGTGAAGTTGCAAAAGTATGCCCTTACGGTATAATAAGGACAAATCGGAAAACCCATTATTACCAAGGTTGCTCAGGTGTTGTAAAGCGCGCATATGACACTAAATACAGAAATAAAAACGTATATATCACTATATGTTGTTGTTTTCTGAAAACGAAGAAATCCATGAGCAATCTTAATCAGAGAGGATTTTCGGATTTGCCACCATTCTTTTTCCATTACAATACGCCCTTTGGTGGGGGCAGACTGGGAGGTGATAAGGAACCATTTCACATAAAGGACAAACGGGCAGCAACCCGGTAATACCGATTTTAATTCATATCAGCCGCACAGTAACTGACGGATGTTCAGCTACTGCGCGGCTTTTTTGTTATAGATAACTCTGCCCTGGTGACGTAAATCACCGGGGCTTTTTTCATTTAGACAGGAGGCTTTCAAAATGCCGGAAACTTTGAATCTGAATTACTACTACGGGAATGAAGCTGACCAGTACAGCTTCTACCGCATCCCGAAAATTCTTTTGACCGACCGCCGCTACAAGGGCGTATCGCTGGAAGCAAAGGTGCTGTACGGCCTTTTGCTTGACCGCATGGGGCTGTCTGCCCGCAATGGCTGGCTGGACGATAACGGGCGCGTGTTCCTCTACTTCACCCAGGAGGAAGTCATGACCATGCTGGACTGCGGCAAGGACAAGGCGACGAAGCTGTTCCGCGAATTGGAGGGCATCGGTCTTGTGGAACGGAAAAAACAGGGCCAGGGACACCCCGCCCGGATTTACGTTAAGAACTTCATTCTGGAGCCGGAACACTCTGCGCCGGTTCAGACTGCGGAAAACCAGCCGTCAAGACCGCTTGACAGTGCCGCAGTCAAGACTGCTGAAAAACCGCAGTCTGCACCCCTGAAAACCAGCGGTCAAGAGTGCGGAATTTCCGCCCCTAATAATACTGATATAAATAAAACTGAAAAAAGCGATACTGATCTATCCATCACACCCCCTGCCCCCTCAGCGGTTTCTTCTCCTGCTGGTAAACGCGCTCCGCGCAGGATGGGATTGGATGAGATGGAAAGCTGCCGCGAACTGATTTTAGAAAATATTGACTATGACATTCTTCTGGAACGGAACCCCTGGGACAAGGACTTGCTGGACGGCTATGTGGAGTTAATGCTTGAAATCTGCTGCTCCACACGGGAATCTGTCCGTATCTGCGGGCAGGAAGTACCCACCGAGGTTGTCAAAAGCCGGTTCCTGAAGCTGAACAGCGAACATATTGGCTATGTCATGGACAGCCTGAAAAGCAATACTGCCAAGATTGGCAACATCAAGGCGTACACGCTGGCGGCGCTCTACAACGCCCCCGTCACGATGGGGCAGTATTACACATCCCTTGTCAGCCACGATATGGCGCACGGGCTGCTGGACGGTTAAGCCGCCCGGTGCTTTGCAATACATCAATCAAACCAAAGGAGGACTTTTGCATGGAACATGAAATCAACATTCTGGTAGTGGAACCGGGCAGACCGCCCAGACCGGCGCGGGTGGACAACTCGCTGGAAACTTTTTCACAGCTTATCGGCGGCGAGTTGGCAATGGGCTGTTTCCTGCCCCATCGGGTCATGCTGCTCTACAACGAGGACGCTAACCGTCAGGGACTGCCGCCCAACCGCTGCAATCCCTTTGTAAACGAGTGCATCAGCGGTACATTCCTGCTGTGCGGGCTTTCAGACGAGGAGGGCTTCTGTTCCCTTTCCCCTGCCCAGCAAGCCGAGTTTCAGTGCCTTTTCGCCAGACCTGGCGAGTTTATGATGCTGGGGACAGACCACATCTGCGCTTCGTCTGCCGAGTTTGCCGAAACCGCTGGCAGGCTTTGGGGCGGCATGGCAAGCGGCGAATCCGTGGTGCTGACCAAATGGGGCGGCACGGAAAGCGGGGCATAAAATGGCAAAACAAAATACCAATACTGACCGTCGCAGTTTGCAGGACTGCGGCGGTTTTTCATCGGCAGAATACCATTCGGTTGGACTGAGCGGCGGCAAGGATTCGTCTGCTTTATTGCTGCTGATGCTGGAAAAAGGGATGCCGATTGACAACGTGATATTTGCGGATACCGGCATGGACTTCCCCGAAATGGCGGCGCATATCGCCAAACTGGACGCGCTTTTGTACCGTGAACGGGGCATCCACATCACCACCCTGCGACATTCGCATGGATTTGAGTGGATGATGTTTGACGCACCCATGAAACAGCCCCGTGCAATTGCCCGCCGTGCCGCCCAGGGACAGCCAGCAACCGGCTATGGCTGGCCGGGAATTAAGGTTCGCTGGTGTACCGGCCAGCTTAAAACACACCTGATCGCCAAAGAGGTCAACCGGCTGAAAAAAGAAAAGAACGCCCTGCACTATATCGGCATTGCCGCCGATGAGTCCCAACGCTGCAAAGACGACCCGAACCACCGTTATCCGCTGGTGGAATGGGGCATCACCGAAGCACAGGCTTTACAAATCTGCTATGACCGGGGCTTTGACTTTGGCGGACTTTATAAAATCTACCACCGCGCTTCCTGCTGGTGCTGTCCCTTGCAACGGATCGGTGAACTCCGCAAGCTGCGCCAGCACCACCCTGAACTGTGGACGCGGCTGTGGGATATGGACAACCGGGCGCGGGCGCAGTTTGGCGCAGGCCCCCTTGGACAGTTTAAGGAGCGTTGGAGCATCGAAAAGTTAGACGCCCGGTTTGCCCGCGAGGAAATGGAGGACGGCGCATGAAATATTTACTCCGCCGCCTGCTGGTTCCGCCTTAGTCAACCCACCAGCCTTTGAAGAAAATCCCAAAATGAAAAGAGGTGAGCATTATCGAAGTTGAAGCAAAGCAACAGCTTATGGAAAAGCTGGATAAAAACCTGCTGGATCATGCGGCAAAACTGACAGAGGGGAACGGCCCGCAGATTGTGGATGTGTACCAACTGCAAGGGCTGGCAGAGGTTCACTGTTACCTGAAAACAGCCCACCAGTTTGACCCTGCAGAAGTGGATGCCCTGCTGCAATTTGCCGATCCGCTGGAAGCAGCCCGCTACTGCTGGGAAATGAATGAGCATGAATACAGTTTCCCAATCTGCGACCTGCTGCGGGAAACCAGGGCGCGGGAAATCTTTGAACTGGCAAAGCCGGAACCGCCGGCAAAACTGTCCGTGCGGGAACAGCTCCGCGCCGCTATGAAAGAAGCCCGCCAGCATCCCGCCCCGGAGGAACGGGCAAAAGGCGGCGAGGCCCGATGAAACAGCCTGCCGCTTGCAGGAAAGGAGGTAATGCATCATGCAGGATGAAGTACGCGAAAAATCTGTGGCTCTCACCATCAAGGTCGGCAAAGCAGGCGGCAGGCTGACCGCCGGCCTGCTGAAATGGGCCATTCGGAAGTATCTGGCACAGGCCCAAAACCCAAAAATCCACCACGGCAAGCAGACCGTGAAGCAGCTTGTAAGCCAGGGCGCAGGCGTTCAAAACATTGAGATTACCGGCAAAAATATCAAGTCCTTTGAGCGTGTGGCGCGGAAATACGGGGTGGACTTTGCGCTGAAAAAAGACCCGGCGCAAGGGAAATACCTTGTCTTTTTCAAGGCACGGGACGCGGATGCACTGAACGCCGCCTTTGCCGAGTATGCCGGGAAAAGCCTGAACCGCTCCGCGCAGAAGAAGCCGTCACTGTTAGGCCAGCTTTCCCATTTCAAGGAGATTGCAAAGAACCTGACGCGGGATACCGCCAAAAACCGGGAGAAAGGGGGCGTTGAACTGTGAAACTGGATGTAAAGAAAATCCTGCTCCCTAACCTGCCTTATGTGTTCATCTTCTGGTTTTTCAACCGTGTGGCGGAGGGCTGCCGGCTGGCAGAGGGCGCGGATATGGTGACAAAGGCAATGGGCGCGGTATCGGGCCTGGGGGCGCTGATTTCCAAAAACCCGCTGCCCAGCTTCCACCCCCGCGACCTGCTGTTTGGCGCTGCCGGCGCAGTCATTATCCGGGCCGTGGTTTATTTCAAGGCGAAAAACGCCAAGAAATACCGCCACGGAGTTGAGTATGGTTCGGCGCGTTGGGGAAATTCCGACGATATTAAGCCTTTCATCAATCCCCAATTCGACCAGAACATTCTCCTGACGCAGACAGAGCGCGTCATGGTGGGGAGGAACAAAATCCCCAAGTACAATATCAACAAAAATGTGCTGGTGATCGGCGGTTCCGGCTCCGGCAAGACCCGCTTCCACATTAAGCCCAACCTCATGCAGATGAACGCCAGCTATATCGTGACTGACCCAAAAGGCACGGTCGTTCTGGAATGTGGGAAAATGCTTCAGCGCGGCGGGTATGAGATAAAAATACTCAATACGATTGACTTCAAACAGTCCATGAAGTACAACCCATTCCGCTATATCTACTGCGAGAACGACATTTTGAAGCTGGTCAACTGCATCATGGAGAACACCAAGGGCGAGGACAGCAAGGGCGGCGAAGATTTTTGGGCAAAAGCCGAAGCCCTCTACTATCAGGCGCTGATCGCCTACATCTGGTACGAAGCGCCGGAGGAAGAAAAAAACATGACCACCCTGCTGGAAATGCTCAATGCGTCCGAGGTGCGGGAGGATGATGAAAACTTCAAAAACGC
>NZ_QZEG01000105.1:0-4884 GCF_009917605.1 Anaerotruncus sp. 1XD42-93
TGCCGCTTCTTTCGCTGCTGCTGTCCAAATACGTTGTATTGCTATTTGGCTCCTTCTTTATTGACGACACCGTCTAGGCAGCACTCCTTTCGATTTATACGAAAAACCAATTAAAATCAGAAAAATCCTTATAAAATTGGTTTTTCAATGAGACGGGGCGGCGTGAAGCGACGCCAGCACGCGCAGCGTGCGTATCGCCGGATTTTAGCCGGCGATTAGTATCAGAGATGATATTTACGGGGGCGGGTGGGTATGGCGGTCTATATAGGTCTCCTCCTCCAAACACCGAACCACATCCCGTTTGAGAATGCGGTAGTGAACGCCTATACGGAAACAGGGCAGCCTCTCTTCCGCGATCAGACGGTAGAGATACGATTCGCTGGCACGAATGAGGCGGCTGACCTCACCGGGTGTCAGCACCTCCGGCGGAGCTTCAAACAGGGAATGCAGGTCTGCAAATTTCATAAGGGGCTCCTTTCTTACATAGGCAGGATCAGCCTGGGATTGTGGACAGATCCGTTTATCTGATACTCAAAATGGAGATGAGGCCCTGTGCTCAATCCAGTGCTAGTGCCTCCCACATAGCCGATCACTTGGCCGCGCTGTACCTTCTCCCCTTCCTGGAAGGCTCCAAAGGAGGACAGATGGGCATGCATGGTGGTGATTTCGCCGCCGTGGTCGATCACAATGTGGTGGCCGAAGGTACGCATATTGGTGAGTTTCAGCAGCACAACGCCATCCATCGCCGCGTAAACAGGCGTCCCCGCATCCGCAGCGAAATCCATGCTGGTGTGGATCGGATCGGGGGCGTAATTGCGGGGGCCAAATTCGCTGGTGATGCTGCGATAATCGCGAATCGGCATCCCCGCAGGGCCACCGAAAAATTCCTGGTTATCCTGCCCGGCCAATGTATCGCGGATCGTGTTATGGGTTCCGCCGCCGGGATAAGCGCCGGAGGCACCGCCGGTAATGCCGCCCATAGGCAGGTCAGCGAACTCCCCAAAGTAAATTAGGGTGTTGTAGGACATCTCCACACTTTTGAGATACTCCCGGTCATCCTGCAAACCAAACTTATTCCGGAATTGCTCCACGCCTTTGTCATGGAAACGGTAGGTCATCTCCACATGGATGGTGGATTCCGGTTCCTTCTCATCACCGTCCGACCAGGTGACGGTAGAGGTTTCGGACAGCTTTTCAGTCTCGACAATATCGTGCCAGAAATTTACGCTGTCCACCGCTCTTTTGAAGTGCGCAAAGGATGATTCCCGCCAATCATCGGTATGAATCTCAAACATAGCAATAATCAGTACGCAGGCTTCCTGTACTTCTGCGAGAAACGCTTCCTCTACAGGGTCAAAGGTGTAGGTATAGGTCACATGGTCATAGCCGGAAAACTTCCCGCTGGCAATGCGCGCCTCAAAATCCGCTTCGATTTTTTGCTTTTGGTGTTGGATGTCCTTCTCATACGCCTCCCGAACATAGTCCTTAAACTGCCCATAAACCATTTTCGGGCCGGTGTTGTCGGCCATATCAACCGGCTCTTCAAAGAACATACTTGGAAGGGAGGAAAAGACCATCACGAGAAAGAACGCAATGACGATCACTCCCTTGATTACCGGTTTAGCCAATAGTCCTGCCAGCAGCCCGGCAACTGTCCCAAAAACCGTGCCAGCAGGACCACCGGCCGTCGTTCCAGCAGCGGCTCCAGCTCCTGTAGCAGCGCCGGTTCCGGCCCCGGCAGCAGAGGCCGCTGCAGTTCCAATATTAGAGGCGGCGTCATAAACGCCCTTTGCGGCGGGTCCCGTATGGATACCGCTATCCAGCGACTGCTCCAATCCATCTGATGTTCTGTTTTCCTCGGACAAATCTCTCCCTCCTTTCCATCTGTTGGGAAAAGGAAAGAGCAGCCCAAAAGGACTGCTCTTTTCCATGAATTTTGTTATTCGGTTGTTTTAACCTTTGTTTCCCTTATCAAAGATTTTCGGGAAACAGTTTTTTGATATAATCGGTGCTGCTGTGGACAATATGACTAACATAAACGGTATTGCCATCAATGTGGTAAAAGCAGAGGTAACGGCCCACTACCAGCATTCGGTAGCCGTCCAGCCGTTTACCTGGCAGCTTTGTACCCATTTCCGGGAAGTCTTCCAGCTTATCAATCGCGTCCAAAATGCGGTCGGTGATCTTTCTGGCGGATTGCGGCCCTACATTCAGAAGATGATAGGCAGCAATATCCCGCAGCTGTAGGCGCGCCTCTGTCAGCAGCTGGACCTTATGCTTGCTCATATAGGTCCTCCAGTTCAGCCCTCACCTGACCGGTGGTATAGGTGGGCGCGCCCGCCAACCGGTTTCTCTCGGCAGTGAGCAGCTGTTCCAGCAGCTTCAACTCGGCCTCTCGTTTCTCGTAGTCCTCAATAGAAAGAAAAATCATTTCCCCTTCGCCGTTTCGGGTGATATAAATAGGCTCGCCGCTCTCTTTGGACAGCTTTACCAGGCTGTCGTAGTCATTTCGCAGAGTGGTAGAAGATTTAATCAGCATCTATCCGGCCTCCTCTAAAGTTATTTTAATATTATTATACACGAATTTAGTTAGAACAGCAATACCATTTTCACCCATTGCGCTGCCTTTCCTGTTACCGCCATCTTTTTCGGCTATGTGCTGTATAGAGCCCAACACCTAAGATTGCCAGGCAAAGCAAGCCAGCTGCCATTCTGATCCACTTCATTTTCTGTGCCTCCTAATTTCTTCCTTTTATTTTGCAGAAGATGATCACGCCGATAAACACCAACACAGCCATCCCGGCGCCAACATAATAGGGAATATGGCTTCCCCCGGCAGATTGTGCTGCGGCTGTCTCCTGCTACGGCGCAGGGGATTCCTCCGGTAACTCCGGTTCTGCCGGCGATGCCGGGATAGGCGCTTTATCGGCCTCATCCCCGACCGACTCGCTGTAAGCAGCGGGCGGGACAGGGGATTCCGCACCAGTCTGTGCAAAAGCTGTTACACCAGCACAGCAAAGCGTCATCATCACAAACAACAGGGCAAAAAGATTCTTGATTCGTTTCATAGGGTATCGTTCCTTCCTTTTATTTTTTCTTTGGCGGCGCTACGGCAGGGCCAGGTTCCGGATCAGGCCTTGATTTTTCAAACGCCTCGATCCGGCTGCCATCTCTGCGGAACACCTCCAGGCTAGCGGGGTTGTTTTTAGAAAAGCGCCTGATTTGATTGGCCGACTGCATTCCGGTAGAGATGGACGACGTTTCTGTTCTTACCGGTCGTTGGATCTATTGGGGAGGTGGTCCCCTGGATCACGCCGTTGTCCACGCTGGAGAACTGCACCATGTGTGCCTCTCCTGTGTCCGGCCTGCGGTAAACGGTGTCGGTGGAGCCATCCGCCCTTTTCAGCATGGAACGCTCTACACCCTCGGCAGGGGTCAGCTGAGAAGCGCCAATAAGATTGGCGTCCTCTCCGGTGAAGGCAGGGAATCCGCCGCCGGAAGAGGTGCCTTTCTCCGGGTCAAACTTATCATGGGGCAGGCCGTGGGCCAGGTTGGACAGCCTCTCCAGCGTTTCATCATCCAGATTACGGAATCCGGCAGCAGCTCCCGTTTTTCCATGGTCTGCGCCCTGTTCCAATGAAATTTTCCCCTCCTGTACCTCTGTGGGCTTCTTTTGGCCGTTTTCTTCAACACCTCCTGTTTTGTTATCGGCTGCGGGCGGCTCCTCTATCGTAAACGGTCCTCCATCCATCCTGGAGCGGGCGGCCCGCATCACATCGGCGACAAAGCCTTGTTTAGCAGCGGTGATCCCCAAAAGGGTCATGCCGCCAGCGGCAGCGGGCCCTTGAACGCTGGAAGGGGGGAGGGGCATTTGTCTCTCCGCTTTCGCCCTTTCGGCTGCCCATACCGCTGATCTCATCTGCTGCGCTGCAGTCAACGCCGCTTGCTGTTCCGCTGCTCTTGCCTGCAATGAAGCCTGCGCCGCTGAAATATTTTCCAACAGCGGAGGCCATACCGGCCGCTGAGCGGATGGTCATGGCAATCCCCGCAATGGTACCGCACAAAGAACGCACCACATCGCCGGTACTGGCAGTATTCAGCCCCAGGATACGCAGCAGGGTATCGGCTTTTTGGGCGAATTTCAGAAAGGCGTATCCCATAAGGAAGGTAAAAATGATTTGATCGCCGCTCTGTTCAAACACCGGCATAAAGCTGAGGAACAGTTTGATAGACCAGATATTGATGAGCAGCAGCATGGCCTGGGAGGCCACCAGCCGGCACCATGATTTCAGAATCTGCGCGGTGGATTTGAAAGCGCTGGTGGCAAAAACCACCGGCGCGCAGTAGAGGGCAAAATAAAATACAATATACCGCTCCACGCATTCCACTGTCAGTTTTAGAAATTGCCAGCCCATTACCAGCATGAGGATCACTGCCACAATATTCATAAAGGGGTTGGAAAAAACGCTGTGGAAGATGGCGGTCACCAGTGTGCTTAACTCAAACTGGTATGGGGTGGAAGCGGCATTTAAGAATATCGCATAGGGGTCGGCCATCAGCCCCAGAATCAGGTCGATGATAGAACGGGAATAAACGATCATCCCGAAAAAAAGGGCGGTCTTTCCCAGCATCTTCAGCGGGTCTTCCGCCTCCATATCCAGCATAACGCCGAAGTTGCGAAAGATTTGAAATACCAACATAATGAACAGCAGCCCCACCGCAAACCCGATGATCACATCATGGAAATCTGCGGCAGCGGGGAAGTATTGCTCGAAAGTATTTAGGTCAAATCCCAATGCGCCGAGAAAGCCATTAGGGCTTGTTTGAAAAATAGTGAAGGCTGAGCTAAATCAACAAAATAGCGATAGCGGCAATGTAAACGAA
>NZ_QZEG01000106.1:0-4702 GCF_009917605.1 Anaerotruncus sp. 1XD42-93
ACAAAGGGCATTTATCTCACCTCCCGGTCTTTGGTTTTGGCGGCGGGGTTATCGCCGGGGACGGGCTTTGCAGAAAGCTGGGCCTTGATGGAGGGCTTGCGTTCCGGCTGCTCCTGTGCGCGTTCCTCCCGCCGCATGACGATATAACGCTTCCCCGTGTTGTCCGGCGGGGAAAAGTACACCGGCTGTCCCACCTGCTTTTGTACCTTTTCATAGAGCCGGTTCATATCGTGCTGGGAAGCCAGGGGCAGGAAATACACCGAGATTTCCGCCATAAACTGCTCCTTGTCCGGCGAGTTGGGCTGTTTTAAGTCCGTGAGCGCGGCCGATAGCCGGTCTGCTTCGGCCTGAATCCGCTGTTCATCCAGCGCTTGCAGGTGGACGGCAAAATAGCCCCTGGGCATTTCCCGCCGGCGGTCATGTTCCCGTTTGACCGCCCCCTGCACCACGGTTTCGTCCTCCGCTTCATTGCGAACCTCCTTAATGCTGCCGTGCAGATATTTCAGGTCTGCGGCTTTTTCATAGCGAAATTCCTTTTCCGGGAGCCGCACTTCTTTTCCCCCGGCAAATGTGACAGTCACATCCGTATAGGGGGAGGCGGTGCGCCCCGCAAACTCCGCAAGGCGGTGATTGTCCTGCTGGTAGAGGTTGCCGCGCAGACCGTCTTTGCCGCTGCCGGTCAATTCCACCGAATAGGTCAGAACCGGCTCGCGGGTCTGCGTGTGGTAGAATTGCAGCGTGTTAAAGCTGCGTGTGCCGCCGATGAACATATCGCGCTCATTTAAGCACTCCACGCCGCTCTGCCGGAAAATCAGGACAAAGTTCTGCTTTGCCGGGTCGCCGGACGCTGCGCCCTCCCGCATGGCATCCAGCGCATAGTTTAGGTCTGTCTGGTAAAAAGCGGTTTTCTGCTTCATAATCTGGGGCAGGACGGTTTCCAGGTCTACATTCAGAAACTTCCGCAGACTGTCCGGCTTCTGCGCCGGCGCGTCCGCTGCCAGCGGGAACAGGGTCAAATCGTCCTGGCGGTCGGTTGCGTCTGCAATCAGCGCGTCCAGCACATCCGGCATCAGCTCATAGTCCGCCCAATGCTCGGTGACAACCTCCAAAGGGTTCTGGAATTTCAAAAGGTATTCCAGTTCGCCGTCTTTATAGCTTCGGTCGGCCATGTGCTGGAATACAAGGGCGGTGTCGGCAATACTGCCTGCGCCGTCAATCAGTTCCTGCCGGTCTTTTAACAGCAGATTGGCGCGGTATTCGCTGTAATTTTCCGTGATACGGTCGATTAACTGCCGCCGCAGTTTTTCAGTGTCCATATAAATTCGCTCCCTCCTTTACGGTAAATTTTCATGGGTTAATTCCTCCGCCAGTCCGGGGCTGGGTTCCACCTCGTTTCCCCATGCGTCCCAGCCGGGGACTCTCTGGCGGGCAAACAGTTCCACACGGGGCAGATCGCCCATCAGGGAAACAATCCGCTCCCGAATCATATCCGGCTTTTTGCTGTGCTGCTCCACCGGCGATACAATCACCTGATGGACGGCGGCAGACTGGCGTTTCGGGCTTCCCCTTGTTGCCAGCAGGCACAATTCCGCATTGGCGCGTGTCCAGTGTCCCAGCCCCCAAAAGAGGGCGGGGGATTTCCGGTTCTGCTTCACCCATACAAACGCCACGGTTTTATAAGTGAAGCCCCACGCCTTAATGACAGAAAAGGCTTCCGGCAGCGTAGGCATTGTGACCCATAAAAACAGCGCACAGTCTTTTGCCGCCAGCCTGCCCACTGGCAAAGTCTGAATGTCTTTGATGTGCATGGTGGGGTAGTGGTTTTCTGCCGTGCGTCCCATGCCTTTTTTTGCCCATACCTTGTAGGCCCACGGAGGGTCGGCAAGGATGATGCTGTATTCTTTCAATCCGTTCCCACCTCCTCAATGCGCGTTAAAGATCGATTTACTGACCGCGCCGGTTTTGAACAGGGAGAAGCACAAAAGCACAGTATAGCCCGCGCACTGCCAGATAGCGATGTGGATGTTGTCAGCGCTCCCAATCTGTCCCACCAGTACGGCGTAAATCGCAACGCAGATCATAATGAAAAAGCCTTGCAGCCCAAGCGCCACAAGACCGCGCAGATAGTTGTTGCCCATCTGCCCCCAATCCCGGTTTGCCATCGTTGCAAAGGGGATTGCGCCCACCGAGCAATAGATGTAAATTTCTATCATGCGCCCGATCAGCACCAGCATGACGCAGAACGACAGCACCGGCATGGTGATTTTTAACAGCATGGTTTCCACCAGCAGGCCGAAAAGCTCCCCAATCTCCATCGTTTCCAGTTGGGCGGCAACATCGCCCAGCGCAGCCGCAAAATCTATGCTGGTCGTGCCGGTAATCACACCGGCGCTTTGCTGTACTACCGTTTGCGCCAGTTCAAAAATCGCCATTGTAATGTCAAAGGTGTGCGTGACCAGATACACAGCCACAAACACTTTCAGAATCCATTTATACAGTGCAAAGGTTTCAAAGTCGTGGAAGTTGTTCTTTTCCATCAGCATCGAAATCAGTTCGTAGCACAGGACAAAGGTCAGGATGATCCCCGCAACCGGCACCACGACTGTATCGCTCAGATTGCGGATCATGGAAAAGACCCCGGCGTTCCATGCCGCCGGGGTCGTCCCCACATTCGCCGCAACCTCCCCGACTTCATTGTTAATCTGGTCAAACATCCCGTCCAGGTTGCCCATGATGCACTCCCGCAGGATTTCCTTGATCCAGTCTTTGATTATGTCGAGGATGTTCAGCATAGGCTATCCCTGCCTTAACCGAACAGGTTTGCCAGCAGAGGGATAAGCTGCATCCCAATCAGGGCAACACCGCCGCCGGCCATAAGCTGCTTCATGCCCTGCGATTTCGCGCCAGGGTTGTCGTTGCCGTAACCTTCCAGCAGGTTGATAACGCCCCACACGCCAAGGCCAGCGCCCAGCGCGATAACCAGTACCTTCAAAGTGTCGATTGCGCTCGTAAAAAATTCCATACATTTTCCTCCTTAAATTTGTTGTGATTGGTTGGATAGGGACAAAAAAGCCCGCCGGTTGAATCAGTCAATCGGCGGGCGCATCAGACGCGGGCGGCGCTTCGAGTTCACAGCTTTCAAAAACGTCGTCCGGTCGGACGGTCAATCTCCGGCTCAGATATTTTGCAATATCAAAAGCGTTCTTTTTGCTGGAATCCAGCAGGTATTTATATTGCGGATGTTTGGTAATGTCAAATTTGTCGCTGAAAAACGGCCTTACGCCCTGCACCTGCAAGATGCACTTGCCGCCGTCCATCACCGCCAATTCATCGGTTGACATCAGTTCCTTTCCTAACTTCTGGAAATTCTGGCCGTGGGATTCCTGGGTGCCCTTCGTGACGCTGGTGTTATACATGTCGATAGTCTCTTTCCCAAGCAGGGAGTTCCAGCTTTTCAGCGTGGTCTCTTCCTTGCCTCCCAGGAAAAGGGAAGCGTCACAGTTGCCGATGATGGTGTCCATGTTATCCTTATAAAGCGCCTTTAACTGGCTCTGCGCCTGCAGGACCAGACAGGCCGAAATCTCCCTGGAACGGATCGTTGCCATCAGCTTTTCCAGGTTTGGAATCTGCCCGATATTGGCTGCCTCGTCGATCAGGCACCGCACATGTACCGGCAGCCTGCCGCCGTACTTGTCATCAGCACGCTCACACAGCAGATTGAACAACTGGGTATAAGCCATGCTGACAAGGAAATTGAACGTCGCATCCGTATCGCTGATAATAAAGAACAGCGCCGTTTTCCTATCCCCGACTAGGTCAAGCTCCAGCTCGTCGTACATAGTGATCTCCCGGACTTCCTTAATGTCGAAGGGGGCAAGTCTGGCACCACAGGAAATAAGGATAGATTTTGCTGTCTTGCCCGCCGCAAGTTTGTATTTTTTATACTGGCGTAAGGCGAAGTGGTCCGGGTCTTTCTGCTCCAGTGCGTCAAAGAGAAGGTCAACAGCATTTTTGAAACTTTCGTCATCCTCCCGGACCTCCATAGCGTTTATCATTTCTACCAGGGTGGAAAAATTCTGCTCGTTTGTCGGGGCCTCATAATAGATATAGCCGATCAATGCTGTGTAAAGCAAGGTTTCGGCTTTGACCCAGAAATCGTCACCTGATTTTCCTTCTCCTTTGGTGTTTGCGATCAGCACCGTTACCAGTTTCAGAATATCCTTCTCATTGTGAATGTAGGCAAAAGGGTTGTAGTGCATACTTTTTGAGAAATTGATCGTATTGAACACCTTGATTTTATAAGGCTCATACACGATTTTCCCATTCTTTCCCCGGACCGGGTTGCCGTCCTTATCCAGTTTGGGAGTGCCGCGGCTTAACAGCTTTCCCACCTCAATCAAGACCGTACCTTTCGGATCGGTAACGACATAACTTGAGTGCATCTGCATAAGATTGGGCTTGATAAAAAATCTCGTCTTGCCAGAGCCGGAACCACCGACTACCAGCACATTTTTATTGCGGGCATGGGCCGGATTCTTCGGCCTGCCGGACATCATAAGCCCCTCGGTCTGCGTCAGGATAATGTTGTTTTCCGGTTTCGGGTCCATAAAAGGGGCAATGTCTGTTTTGTTGCCCCATGAAGCATTTTGTCAAGTGCTTTTTTGAGTTATTGACGCAAAACTTTTCAGCGCGGCGGGAAACG
>NZ_QZEG01000107.1:0-4349 GCF_009917605.1 Anaerotruncus sp. 1XD42-93
CTGGAAACCAGTCCCATGATAAAATGAGTGCGGGCGCTGCAACAACGGCAGGCGGTCAGCCACACCACCCGAAAGGGGGTGAGGCGATGCCAATTACCATAACGTTACATATCCTTGGATATACCGTAACGATACGGATAAAAGGCAGAAACCGCCACTCGGCCAAGTGACGGTTTCTTCTTTAAGTAAACCAAACTAACCGGGGCTGACCGCTTGTCGCGGCGCCCTCTTCAATTTTTATTATAGCCTGGAAACCGGTCCCATGATAAAATGAGTGCGGGCGCTGCAACAACGGCAGGCGGTCGGCCACACCACCCGGAAGGGGGTGAGGCGATGCCAATTACCATAACGTTACATATCTTTGGATATACCGTAACGATACGGATAAAAGGCAGAAACCGCCACTCGGCAAAGTGACGGTTTCTTATGAAAATTTCACCAAACCGGGCTGACCGCTTGTCGCGGCGCCCTCTTCGATTTTTATTATAGCCTGGAAACCGGGCACTGTCAAGTGTCCGGTTTCTTGACTGGAAACCAGTCCCATGATAAAATGAGTGCGGGCGCTGCAACAACGGCAGGCGGTCGGCCACACCACCCGAAAGGGGGTGAGGCGATGCCAATTACCATAACGTTACATATCCTTGGATATACCGTAACGATACGGATAAAAGGCAGAAACCGCCACTCGGCCAAGTGACGGTTTCTCATTGAAACTCTAAACGATCCGGGCTGACCGCTTGTCGCGGCGCCCTCTTCGATTTTTATTATAGCCTGGAAACCGGGCACTGTCAAGCGTCCGGTTTCTTGACCGGAAACCAGTCCCATGATAAAATGAGTGCGGGCGCTGCAACAACGGCAGGCAGTCAGCCACACCACCCGAAAGGGGGTGAGGCGATGCCAATTACCATAACGTTACATATCCTTGGATATACCGTAACGATACGGATAAAAGGCAGAAACCGCCACTCGGCCAAGTGACGGTTTCTTCTTTAAGTAAACCAAACTAACCGGGGCTGACCGCTTGTCGCGGCGCCCTCTTCAATTTTTATTATAGCCTGGAAACCGGGCACTGTCAAGCGTCCTTTTTCTTGACTGGAAACCAGTCCCATGATAAAATGAGTGCGGGCGCTGCAACAACGGCAGGCGGTCGGCCACACCACCCGAAAGGGGGTGAGGCGATGCCAATTACCATAACGTTACATATCTTTGGATATACCGTAACGATACGGATAAAAGGCAGAAACCGCCACCCTGGCCGGTGACGGTTTCTCAACAGAAGCCTTAACCCATCCGGGCTGACCGCTTGTCGCAGCGCCCTCTTCGATTTTTATTATAGCCTGGAAACCGGGCACTGTCAAGCGTCCTTTTGCGTGCAGCGGTTGGAGCGCTCTGCAAAATAGGCCTATCTACAGATTTTTTGCTGATTTCGGTAAAAAGTGTTTGCATTTCCGGAAGATATGTGATATAATAAGGGAGTTCTTGAAAAAGGGACGCGCGCCCGTGGCGCAGTTGGATAGCGCGTGTGACTCCGACTCACAAGGTCGCAGGTTCGAATCCTGTCGGGCGTACCATACCTCTGCAAGCTGTTACTGCTTACAGAGGTATTTTTTCTGCAATCAACCCTTTTTCCGCCGTTTCCAAGCACCGGCTGGGTTGTGTACGCTGCTCCGGCGGGCGGGGAGGGGGGAGGACACCCCAGTTTCGGCCGGACGTGAAAAAGCACCATCCAAACGGATGGTGCTTCTGGCTTTATTTGCCGTTGAGATGGCGGATGATCTCGCCGCCGATTTTATCCAGGGGGAGCTGCTTCTGGACCGCGCCGATGTTGTAGGCGACCATCGGCATCCCATAAACCACGCAGCTATCCTTGTCCTGCCCGATCGTGTAAGCGCCGGCCTTGCGCATTTTAAGCAGGCCCTTGGAGCCGTCCGCGCCCATGCCGGTGAGGATGACGCCGAGGGAATTCCGGCCCGCGTGCTCGGCAACCGAATCGAACAGCACGTCAACAGCCGGGCAGAACCCGCCGATCTTGGCAGTGCCTTCGCTCTTGACGTAATAGCCGCGGGTATCCTTGGCGACCCGGAGCTGGAGCCCGCCCGCGCCGATGATGATTTTTCCGGTCTCGACCCGGTCGCCGGTTACCGCTTCCTTGACCTGCATCTTGCAGATCCGGTCGAGGCGCTGCGCATACATATTCGTAAAGACCGGCGGCATATGCTGGACGATCACAATGCCGGGGGTAGTTTTGGGCAGATCGCGCACCACCTCCAGGATCGCTTCGGTACCGCCGGTGGAAGCGCCGATCGCGATCAGGGTGTTTGTTTTCCCCGCGGCAATGCTGCTGAGGGTGGGCAGGGGAGCCGCGGCAGCCGAAGTGGGCCGCAGCCGCCGGACCTGCGCGGTCGACGCGATCTTGATCTTGACAATCAGATCGTTCATGAACATCTGCATGTCGCCGGGGGACTTGATCTCGGGTTTTTTGACAAAGTCAACCGCACCGGCGTCGAGCGCGTCAAACGTATTGATCGGCAGCGCGCTGATGACGATCACCGGCAGCGGGTTCTGCGGGATCAGCTTTTTGATGAAGTCGATGCCGTTCATCTTGGGCATCTCGACGTCCATCGTCACCACATCGGGTTTTAAAAGACGGATTTTGTCCATTGCCTCGAAGGCGTCTCCAGCCATTCCGACGATTTCAATTCTGGGGTCCTTTGACAGCCCCCGCTCTAACGATTTGCGAAAAAACAGGGAATCGTCAACGATCAGCAGCTTGATCTTTCCCATCATTGGCATCCGTATCACCCTTTCTTCTGGTAAATTGCAGGCTGGATATAGGTATATTTGGTGTTGTCGTTGTTGATGCTCTCCGAATGGCCGATGAACAGATAGCCGCCTTTGGCAGTCCAGTCGTAGAACTTCCGCACAAGGTTCGCCTTGGTGGGCCCGTCAAAATAGATCATCACGTTGCGGCAGAAGATCAGGTCCATCGGCTTTTTGAACTGGAACGGGTCCATCAGGTTGAGCGGCCGGAAGATGACCTCCCGCCGGATCTGCTCGCAGACCTGCACCTGATTGTTGCCGATCTTGTTGAAATATTTGGTGCGCCAGGCTGGGGGGATGTCCTTGAGGTCCTCCTCCAGGTAGATGCCCGCCTTGGCCTTGGTGAGCACGTTCATTGAAATATCGGTCGCAAGGACGCGGGTATCCCACGAGCGCTTGCGGGAGCCGAAATAATCGTCGAGATACATAGCGATGTTATAGGGTTCCTGCCCGGTTGAACAGCCGGCGCTCCAGATGCGCAGCTCCCCCCTCCGGGTACGTTCAAAATTTGGCAGGACCTGTTTGCGGAAATATTCAAAATGCTCGTTTTCCCGCATGAAATAGGAGAGGTTGGTGGTCAGTTTGTTCAGCAGGGTGACAAATTCTGTCCCCGAGGAATCCTTGAAGAGGACGTCAAGATATTGAGAAAATGAGGTCAGCCCGCGTTTTCGCAGCTCATTGGTCAGCCTTCCTTCAATCAGGGTCCTTTTTTTGGTCAGGTCAATGCCGTATTTCTGTTTGACGAATGAGGTCAGACGGTTGAATTCCTCGTCGGTCATCCGGATCAGGTTCTGGGCGACCGACGGTGGTATCTGGTTCAGATCAAAATTAGTCACGTGGCGGTTCCTTCCTTCCGGCTCGGGGGTTTGATAGACATACAGAATCAAGGGGCGCTGCCCCTTGACCCCGCGATTTTTGAAAAGATGTACAGCGGTGCAGTACCTTACCTCTTTAAGAGGTGTGCCGCAAGCGGCAGGGGATACGGGAGGTTTCTTTCCGGATGCACGAAAAAGAACGAAAAGTACATTTCAAGGGGCAATGCCCCTTGAAACCTGTTCAGCATTCTTTATGCAGGGGGCTTTTTCACTTGCAAAAAGCCCCCTCTTGCCGCTCCGCGGCAATTCACCCGAAAAACGCGCTTCACAGGAGAAAGCATTCCGCCGCGTGCGCGCGGCGGCGGGGGCTCCGCCCCTCGGCCCCGCCACCTTTGAAAAGGTGGACGAAACTTTTGGATAAAGGACAGATAAAAAGCGCACTTTGCCCTATCGGGGAGGGGCACACGGGGAGGGGGCACTGCCCCCTAGCCCGTGAGGCGCATCCTGCCCGAGCGTCGCGCGCAAGCGCGCTTCGGGCCGAAGGCCCGAGAAGCGAAGGGCGTTGTTTTGGTCGGGAACCCAAAACAACATGCGCCCGGTGCCCCCTAGCCCGTGAGGCGCATCCTGCCCGAGCGTCGCGCGCAAGCGCGCTTCGGGCTGAAAGCCCGAGAAGCGAAGGGCGTTGTTTTGGTCGGGAACCCAAAACAACATGCG
>NZ_QZEG01000108.1:0-4267 GCF_009917605.1 Anaerotruncus sp. 1XD42-93
TTCGTTTACATTGCCGCTATCGCTATTTTGTTGATTTAGCTCAGCCTTCACTATTTTTCAAACAAGCCCTAGTATACTACAGCCTAAATTTTTGTCAATGTTTTCCGAGTTGAAATCCGGTTCTGAAAATAAATTTTGTGCATATAAGGAGAATTTGCCGGGTGTTTATCAGCTTTTTTGTCAATGTTTTTCGCGGCAAAAAACGGCATTTTTCGGAGAGTGGAACAGGCATTCCCGCATAATTGCGGACAGGTGGGCATATAGTTGTGGTAGCAAACAGAAGGAGAGGGTCAATATGATGGAACTGAATCTGCAAAGGCAAACGGTGACTGTAAACGAAGCGGTCTATAGCGGCGCTGTCGAGCAGCCGCTTGAGTGTGACGTACTGCTGCCTGACTACTGCCCGGATATTCAGAAAATTCTGCGGTGTGAGGTTTCACCATCCCTGCTTTCGGCACCTGTCAGCGGGGAAAAGCTGACGGTGGATGGGATGGCGGTTGTCCACCTCTACTATTTAAGCGAGGACGGATGCCTGCGGCATGCCGAATATAAAATCCCCTATACCAAAACGATCGAGCTGCGCAGTTCACCTGCCAGCCCGTCGGTCCATGTCACCCAGAGCATCGACTATTTCAACTGCCGGGCGGTCAGCCCTCGCCGGCTGGATATGCGCGGAGCAGTCAGTATCCAGGCGCGGGTGAGCAGCCTGTGCGAAGAACAGATCGTCTGCGGCGCTGATGGGGCGGGTATGCAGTTCTGCAGTGACCGCGCTGAAAATACAGTGCTTCTGCCCCAGTCGGCGCGTCAGCTTTCGGTGCGGGAAGAACTAGAACTCGGCTATGGCAAGCCCGCAATCGGCAATATCATCCGTTACACCGCATCCGCTGACGTAAGCGATTATAAGGTTATCAGCGGCAAGGTGGTCACCAAAGGAGAGCTTTCCGTCCGGATCATCTACCAGTGTGAGGAAGATCCCAAACAGCTCGAACTGATGGAATATGCGATTCCGGTCAGCCAGGTGGTAGATGTTGAAGGCGTGGACGAGGAATGTGTCTGTAATATCTGGTACGATGTCTGCGGGCTGGATGTGTCCCCAAAGCGCAACAGCGACGGTGAAAACCGGGTATTCGCGCTCGAAGCCGCAGTAAACGCCTGTGTATGCGCTCACCGGCGGGTCGAACTGGACACCTGCTGCGACTGTTACTCCACCCTCTATGAGTGCAAGCAGAGCCAGAAACAGCTCCCATTCCTCAAGCTGCTTGATGTGGTTTCAGAAACCTGTACCTACAAAGAGTCGATTGACCTGCCCGACGGCATTCGGAACATCATCGACCTCTGGTGTGCCGCGGGCGCGGCAACTGTCCGCATTGAGCCAGACTGTGCGGTTGTCTCCGGCAGGCTCACCATCTGCATGTTCGCCTGTGACGAGGAAGGTTCGGCAGCCTATCATGAGCAGGTCCGCGAATTCACCCATAAGGTCGCGATCAATGGACCGGTCGAAACCGTGGTATTTGCGCCCGCTGTGCGGGCGGATACCGCAGCATTCACCCTGTCAGGGCATGAAAAGATCGAGGTGCGCTGTGGGATCAAAATACGCGGCAGCCTTTACAGCCAGTACCGGAAAAATGTGCTCTGCGATGTAGCAGTGGACGAGAGCCGTCCTAAAACCCGTCAGGAAAATCTGCTCTACCTCTATTACGCGGGGGAACAGGAACAGATCTGGGAGATCGCCAAACGGTACAACACTTCGGTCGAAGCGATCCGGGAGGGCAACCAGCTTGAAGGCGGTGTCATTGGCGAAAAGACGATGCTGCTGATCCCGATGAAATAATCACGCCATAAAATGCCGGAAAAGGAGGACAACATGGAAACACACAGCATTTACAAGGATATTGCCCAGCGCTGCGGAGGCGATATTTACATAGGGGTGGTCGGCCCGGTGCGCACCGGAAAATCGACCTTTATCAAGCGGTTTATGGAGACGCTCGTTATCCCGAACATTGGCAGTGAGTTTGCACGAGAGAGGGCAACCGATGAACTGCCGCAGTCAGCGGCAGGACGTACGATCATGACCACCGAACCAAAATTCATCCCGGAGGAAGCGGTAAAAATCTCACTGGCGGACAGTGCAACCCTCAACGTGCGGATGATCGACTGTGTGGGGTATATCGTCCCCAGCTCACTCGGCTACATCGAAAATGACCAGCCGCGTATGGTCGTGACCCCCTGGTTCGAGAAGGAGATCCCCTTCAACCTTGCTGCTGAGATCGGCACCCAGCGTGTTATCAACGAGCATTCAACCATTGGACTGGTGGTCACCACCGACGGAAGCATCAGCGAAATTCCTCGCCAGGAATACGAGGAAGCCGAACTGCGGGTGATCTCCGAACTGCGGCAGATCAACAAGCCATTTATCGTCCTGTTAAACTGCGCCAACCCACGTGCACCGCAGGCGGTTGCGCTACAGTCTGAGCTGGAATCACGATATGAGGTGCCAGTGGTTGCGGTCAACTGTCTCGACCTGGAGGAAACCGACATCCGTACCATCCTGACCGACGTACTCTTCCAGTTCCCGGTGCAGGAGGTCGCTGTTTCGCTGCCGGGATGGATCACCTCACTCGAATCGGGCCATTGGCTAAAAACCTCTCTTTATGACAGTATCCGCGAGGCAGCAAGCGGGGTAGAACATATTGGGCAGCTCAAAAACCGCTTGCTTACCCTCGGCGATTGTGAACACGTCAACCGGGTGCTGATGGAAAACATCGATCTCGGAAGCGGCTGCGCACAGATTACCCTCGACATGGAAAGCGGGCTGTTCTACCGAATTTTAGGCGAGGCGACCGGTCTGGAAATCGCGGATGAATCCGCATTGCTGCCCTGCATCATCGAGCTGGCCGCTGTGAAGCGGGAATATGACAAGGTCAAGTCTGCGCTCGATGAAGTGGCTGCAACCGGCTACGGAATCGTGATGCCATCGCTTGAGGAACTCACACTCGAAGAACCAGAGATCGTCAAGCAGGGGGGCCGGTATGGGGTACGGCTGAAAGCAAGCGCACCCAGTATCCACATGATGGCGGCGAATATCAATACCGAGGTCAGCCCGATCGTTGGCTCAGAGAAACAGAGCGAAGAACTGGTGCACTACCTGCTCCATGAATTTGAAGAAAGCCCGCAAAAGATATGGGAATCCAATATCTTCGGGACCAGCTTGCACGAGTTGGTCAACCAGGGCCTGCACAACAAATTATACCGAATGCCTGGAGATGCACGAATGAAGCTCCAAGAGACGATCGAGCGGATCATTAACGACGGATGTACCGGGCTGATCTGCATTATTCTCTAAGGAGCGCCGCTCCATGGCCTCGAATACAAAAACGGAATGGTTATCCAAAAAACGGCATAGCTTTCAAGCTATGCCGTTTCCCCATTCCGCGAAAATCAACAAAGAAATGGGGACCATAAAAATATGATCCCCATAGAAAATGACGCTGCAATAAAAAGCTGTCTTAACCTTAAACCCGCGGCTGCATTCCATCCGCCAGCATGTTGATCTGGGATTGCATGATTCCCTGCGATACGACCTGTAGACCGAAAATCGGCAAAAGCAGGCAAACAAGACTGTTATCGGTCACCGGAGCGCCCATATTTTCCGAAAGGGTAACCAGTTTCTTGGCGTATTTATAAAACCAATAGATGGTGTATATCCCACATGTAAGGATCGAGAAAAGCACTTCCAGTCCGGCACTCTCCTGAGAGTGACCCAACGTATTATTGATCTCCAAAGAGACCTGATAAATCCAGATGTAAAAATAAATACCACATGTAACAATTGATAGAATAATTACCATCGGGATACTTCTGTTTTGAATATACATCGCTTACCTCTTTCCCCGGTACCTACCGGCTTGTTCTGAATCATCAAATCGCGTGATAATCGAAAATCTCCACTCCTGAAGGTAAATTCCTCAACTCAAGCGTTTTGACCATATTGCCATTTTAACACGTTTCATCCGTCCGCGCAATAGCCATTCCATGGAGAATTTTCCATCCTAATTAGATAACGAATCAGTGAGTTAATCGGCTTCAAATTTAAAAAAAGAGCAGACATCTTGTAATGTCTGCTCTTAGAGCTGGCATAGACCTATCTTCCCAGGCAGTCACCCGCCAAGTATTGTCGGCACTGTTGAGCTTAACTACTGTGTTCGGAATGGGAACAGGTGGATCCTCAACGTAATAAACACCAGCCTTTGGTGACCCGTGCGGGAAT
>NZ_QZEG01000109.1:0-4180 GCF_009917605.1 Anaerotruncus sp. 1XD42-93
TTTCCCGCGCTATCTTACGGGGTTGTGCCTTAGTCAACTCCTTATTACACCCTATCTGGGCGCAACATGTCATACCCGGCACGGACCGCTTTTTTCTGTTCTTCAATGGTCATTTTCTGCAAATCGGACATCTTGCGTTTGATGTTCTTGATCGCCTGGGCCTGGTCGATGGACTGGATATGCAGGTTCACCGTCACGGCGTCGTCCAGGTCCAAAAGCTCCGCCAGCAGCCGGTCCGTCAGCTCCGGCGCTAGAATCTGCAAAAAGGACACCGCCCCGGAATGGTCGGCCACCCGGAAGGTCTTTCCGTCATTTGAGAACGACAGGCCGGAGGGCGCAATAAAATCCTTTGTAGAAAGCCCGGTTTTCGGCAGGTCCGCCCAGGTAAAATGAAACTTTTCCTGCCCGTCCGGGTGGAGCTGGCTGTGAAGGAGCTCCAGGCGTTCCAACCCGTCTAATGGCTTTGCCTGGGCTCCCAGGGCCTTGAAATTCGCCAGCACGTCGGCCTCGATCCGCTCCAGGCGCATCTTCGCGGTGCGAAGGTCGTCAGCCTCAATTCCAAAAGTGATATATTTCCGTTTGGTAAGGCCGTTGTTGCCTTTTTGGAGCTGACCTTTCAGCATATCCCCATACTCCCTGCGGATTCCGTCATATTCGTCGCCGCGGATGGGGATGTCGATACTGCGGGCGAAATCCTGCATATTGGCCCGCTGGTTAATGAAAGTAAGCTGCACATGGATCGAAGCGTCAAAATAATTGAGGAAATCACAGTAACCCTCAAAAATCTGCGCTTTGTCATCCGCCTGTGCAAGCTGGTAGTTAATATCAAAAAACTGCACCGTCTTGGTGTAGAGTTTGTCGGTCAGCCGGCAGATTCCATCCCGGTACATTTCCTTATAGGGAATACTCTGCTGGACCGTCTGCGGGGCGTCCGTTTTCAGCCCGGCAAAAAAGCCGCCCTTTTTAGGCGGCCTAGTGCGGACAGTCTTATTTCCGCTTGTCTTTGCATCGGCCCTGGCCTTTTTTGCCTGCCTGATGTTTCTTTGCAGACGTTTTTCCTGGGCTTCCTGCTGTTTGGTTTTTGGCAATCCTCGTAACCTCCTTCTTTGACATGGATTTATACAGGTTTTCCGTCCGGTATGGCCGTTTCTTCGGCCAGAGCTTATAGCGGAGCCTGTTTTTCAGAAGTTTCTCCGCCGGCTGTCCGTCCCGCTCATACATGGCGAAAAAGAAAAAGGGCATCATAATCCCGATCATCATCAGCACCGCCGCCGAGTTGCCGATAGCGCCGCGGGTAAGGAAATATACCGGCAGTCCCACCAGTGCGGCCAGACTGAAACAAATAAGCTGGCGCTTCGTCAGGTTAAACGCCAGCTTGGTCTTGACTTTCGTTAAGTCTTTGGGTACGGGTACATAAGGCATTGTTTTCACCTCCAATCGTGATATACCGTCAATATTTATCTGATTCCCTTGTGTCCGTCTTTCCGGGCATCGTGATACTGGAATCCACTTCATTGCCCCACACATCCCAGCCGGGGGCCTGTTGTCTTGCAAACAGTTCCACCCTGGGGAGGTCGCCCATAAGTTTCACAATCTTATCCCGCACCTCGTCCGGCTTCTTGCTGTGCTGTTCGATATGGGAGATCACAAACTGGTGGATTCCCGCACACTGACGTTTGGGGCGCCCCTTGGTCGCCAGTAAGCACACCTCCGCGTTTGAGCGGGTCCAGAACCCCATCCCATAAAACCAGCTATCTGCTTTCCGGTTCTGTTTCAGCCAGAGGAAGGCCAGCGTCTTATATTTGAAGCCCCATGCCTCCATAACACGGAACGCCTCATTAAGCTGTGGGAAGGTGGCCCATAGAAAAAGCGCACTGTCTCTAGCCGCAAGGTCTGCAACCGGTAGCGCGCATATTTCTTCTATGCTCATGGTTGGGTAATGGTTTTCCGCCACCCCGTTGCCGCGTTTCATATCATAACGCCAGGGCGGGTCCGCATACACGATGCTATATTTTCCAGCCTCCGGCATTATCGGGCCTGCTCATTCTTGGTGGGAGCGGATTTTGCCGGAGGCGTCTTAACCTTACCGGCATTTTCTTTCAGGGCGCCGGTTAGGGATGGTTTCTCCGCCGCTCCCTTTGTCGCTTCAAGGGTGGCCTGCAAATTTTCAATCGCCTGGCCGTACCCTTCAATCAGGGCGTCGTTAAGCTGCCTGCGGAAATCCGCCGTCACCGGCCAGCAGACATCCCTCCATTTTCCCTGCTTATCCTGGGTAGAGGGCATGTTGACATACAGCCCCTTTTCGCCGGAGCAGATACGGAAGCCGTCAATCTTGAAGCTGTCGCCGATGGTCACATTGGCGTAAGCCAGCAGGTTTCCCATCGGGGCAATCGGGCGTACAGTTACATCCAGCTTTAAGCCTCCGCCCGCCTGAGCCTCCGGTGCCTGTACCTCCGGCTGCACGGGTTCGTTGTTTGTCTTACTCATATAGAAAAGTCCTCCTTCTTGTTAAGATGTAAGTTGGTTACACGCTAATGCGAGTTAAAAATGCTTTTGGATAGCGAGCCTGTCTTAAACAGGGCAAAGGCCAGCAGGACCGTATAGCCTGCCGTGCCCCAGATCGCGCCGTGAATGTCGCCGGAAGAAGGGATCGACTGGACCAGCACCGCATAAATCGCGACACAGACCAGGATCAAAAACCCCTGAAAACCTAAAGCAAACAGGGAACGCAGGTAATTTGTCCCCATCTGCCCCCATTCACGGTTTGCCATTGTGGAAAAGGGTATGGGTGCCAGGCTGACCGTAAGATATATCTCGATCATACGGCCATACACAATGACAAAAATCACGATGGACAACACCCACATGCACAGGTTGATGATGTTGGTCTCCAGCCACAGACCGATCAGCTCCCACATCCCCATTGCTTCAAGCTGCGTTTCCAGGTCGGCCAGCGCAGCGGTAACATCCATGTTCCCGTTTATCACGCCGGCGCTTTGGCTCACCACATTCTGGGCGACGTCAAACACCGCCATGACGATAGTAAAGCAGTTGGTGAGCAGGTAGGTGGCAACAAAGGTTTTGAAAATCCACTTGAAGATGTTGAATGTATCAAAATCGTGCATGTTGTTCTTTTCAAGAATCATTTGAATCAGTTCATAGACAAGAACAAAAGTCAGGATGATTCCCGCAATGGGAATGACGACGGTTTCAGAAAGATTCTGGATCATGCTGAACACGCCGCCATTCCACCCCTGCGGCGTCTGGCCTACCTGCGAGGCCACATCCGAGACCTGGCTGTTGACGGATTCAAAGATACCGGTGTATTGTCCTGTGATCGCTTCGATTAAGCCCTCTTTAATCCAGTCTGTTATCCTTTCAAACAGACTGCCCATCGGCTATTAACCGAACAGGCCGGAGAGCAGCGGGATCAGCGTGGCACCCACCAGCGCAATACCGCCGCCAGCCATAAGCTGTTTCATGCCCTGGGATTTTGCCCCAGGGTTGTCATTGCCATAACCTTCCAGAAGGTTGATGACGCCCCATGCACCGAGGCCGGCGCCCAGAGCAATAACCAGGATTTTCAGGGTATCAATCGCACTTGCAAAAAAAGCCATATAGTTCCTCCTTTAATTTAAGAAATATTGTTTTTGTGGTGTGGCCGTTTCAGGCCGGAAACGAAAAAACGCCCCTGTGCTTCAAGAGAATTTACATCAAGCACAGGGGCGGCATAGTCCAGGGCGTACCTGGAAAGTATTCAGTTGTCAGGGGAGGGGCACGAATCCTCAATAAAACCTCCTTCCGGTGAAAAGAAAAAACCCTTCAAAGCCAGAAACTTTAACAGGCAGCTACATCATCCTGCAGCCGGAGCCTCCAAATCCTCCGCTGTGACCTCATAATTGCGGTACAGCTCGCCAGGACGCATCGGCATTTTTGTAGATAAGAATTTTTCAATGTCAAAAGCGTTTTTCTCATTGAAATCGGAAAGTAGCCGGTAATTTGGGTGTTTGGTAATATCGTACTTGCGGGAGAGGAAAGGACGCACACCCCTGATCTGCAGCAGGCATTTTCCGCCGTCCATGACGGCCAGCTCGTCCACCGACATTAAATCTTTTCCGAGTTTCTGGTAATTTACCCCCATGCTGCGCTGGCTTCCCCGCGTGTCGGAGGTGTTGAAAAG
>NZ_QZEG01000010.1:0-93706 GCF_009917605.1 Anaerotruncus sp. 1XD42-93
TTTGCCGCCGCCTTGAATCCACAGCGTCTTCTTGATATCCTTTTTGGATAATTTCAAATGCTGTTGCCCTGGAAAATCACGGAAAAGGGCTTGACAGCTTTCCACGATTGTGTTATGATCAACATCATAAATAAAGTAGAACAGCTTATCTGTTCTCACCTCGTCGCCAAAAGGCGGCTGGTCAATACCAAACTGCCCACAGTTTTTCTGAGGGACAGGATGTGTTTTGATTGAGTGTGGGCAAAGCTGTCTGCGCTCAGTTTTATTTTTGTTATGAATAGGTTTTGGAGGTGTATTGCATTCGCATGAAGGATTTGCTCATCAATGAGGAGATCAGGGATAAGGAGGTCCGTTTGGTTGGCACCGACGGAGAACAGCTCGGGATCGTTTCGATCTCGGTCGCCCAGAATATGGCCATTGAAAAAAATATGGACCTTGTAAAGATCGCTCCTCAAGCGGTACCGCCTGTGTGCAAGATCATGGACTATGGCAAGTTCAAATTCGAGCAGGCAAAGCGTGAGAAGGAAGCAAAGAAGAATCAGAAGGTGATCGAGATTAAGGAGGTACGCCTTTCCTTGAATATCGACACCAACGACTTCAACACAAAAGTCAACCGCGCGATCAAATTCCTCGAAGCGGGGGACAAGGTGAAGGCTGCCTTGCGTTTCAGAGGCCGTGAGATGGCGCATCCCGAGCTTGGTGTGAACATTATGCAGAGATTCACCGATGCGGTTGCTGCTGTCGGGGTCGTCGAGAAACAGCCCAAGATGGAGGGACGCAGCATGGTGATGTTTGTGTCTCCAAAGCCTGTAACCAATACTAAGGGAGGAAAATAAAATGCCTAAGCTGAAGACCCATTCCGGCGCAAAAAAGCGCTTCAAACTCACTAAAAACGGGAAGGTCAAGCGCGCTCATGCGTACAAAAGCCATATCCTGACCAAAAAGGACACCAAGAGGGGACGCCGGCTGCGCCAGGGAACCTATGCGGATAAGACAAACGCGGCAACCATCAAGCTGCTGATCCCTTATAAATAACTTTGAATCGCTGAAATATAACGGAGGTAAAAGGATATGGCTCGTGTTAAGGGCGCAATGATGACGCGCAAAAGAAGAAAAAAGACGCTGAAGCTTGCAAAAGGTTATTTTGGTGCAAAGAGCAAGCTGTTTAAAATGGCAAAACAGCAGGTCATGAAATCCGGTAACTACGCTTTTATCGGAAGAAAGCAGAAAAAGCGTGACTTCCGCCGCCTGTGGATTACCAGAATCTCGGCTGCCTGCCGGATGAATGGTGTCAATTACAGCTCTTTCATGAACGGACTGAATAAAGCCGGTGTAACCCTTAATAGAAAGATGCTGTCCGAGATCGCGATCAACGATGCTGCGGCATTTACTGCATTGGTCGAAAAGGCGAAAGCAGCGCTTTAAATAACCGTTTCGTATGCGCCCGCGTCTTTGACGACGGGCGTATTTCATATTCAAAGCCGCTTTGAATATGAAATACGCCCATTGAATGTATGGAAATACAGACTATCTCCAGAAAAGGTGGCGTTTTATGCATTCCAGAGAGATTACTTCCCGGGAAAACCCGGAAGTAAAACGATATGTGCAGCTTGCGGGTTCCCGGAAAGAACGCAGGCAGGCGGGACTTTTTGTTACCGAGGGGCTGAAGATGACCTGCGAGGCGTTTTCGGCAGGCTGTGGACCGGCTGTGCTGTTTGTCACCGAAGAGGCATGGGACCGGTATGAACAGCTTGAAAAATTCGCATATCAGTTTGAACTGTTCTGCCAGATTTCCCAACCGGTTGCGGACAAGCTGTCCCAATCGGTCAGCCCACAGGGGGTGTTCGGAATCTTCCGGATGCTTGACAATCGGATGCAAACTGTTAAAATAGGCAAGGATGGAAGATATATCCTGCTTTCTTCGATGCAGGACCCTGGAAACATCGGGACGATCCTGCGTACAGCTGCGGCGTTTGGGCTGGATGGGGTATTCCTTTCATCTGATTGCCCTGACCTGTACAGCCCTAAAGTGTTACGGGCAACGATGGGTGGTATTTTTAAAATTCCGCTCGAGGTTTCGGATGATCTGACGGAGGTAATCGACAGGTTACAGGAGGCAGGCATCCGGGTCTGTGCCGCCGCGCTTGACGGGCAGGCGGTTCCGCTCCAACAGGCTGGCCTGGGGAACGGTTGTGCAGTTGTAATCGGGAACGAGGGGAACGGCCTTCCGGGGCATCTGATCGAAAGATGTGGTCAAGCTGTGATGATCCCGATGCGCCCGGACAGCGAGTCGCTTAACGCGGCTATGGCGGCGGGGATTTTCCTGTGGGAGATGTGCGGAAGGTCTGGCTATCCTCGAAATGCCTGAAAGCGGGAAACTGTTTTCAGATTAGAGTGACGGACAACAGGAGGGACATCATGGAGGACTGCGTATTCTGGATCTGGCTGCAACAGGCACTTGGGATCGGCAGCATCAAAACTGACTGGGTCATTCGTGAGCTTGGCTCGCCTGAAAAACTCTATCAGATGACGGAGCAGGCGCTCGCTGCGACCGGGAGATTTGCGCCGAAAGAGATCGAGCGGATTCGGGGATCCTCCCTTGAGGAGGCGCGCTGGCAGCAGGATCGTGCCAAACGGCTCGGGTGCGCAGTCGTTACGCCGGATCATCCAGCCTATCCTGCGAGTTTGACAAATATCGACTGTATGCCCTGTGTATTATATGTATTGGGCGAGCTGGAGGGGATCAATGACGAGTTGGCGATCACGATGGTCGGCACGCGGGACTGCGATGCATATGGCATCTCAACGGCACAGCATTTAGGTTACGGTCTGGCGACCGTGGGAGCCACTGTTGTGAGCGGGTTGGCGGTCGGTATTGATACCGCAGCACACGAAGGTGCGCTTCAGGCCGGTGGCAGGACGATCGGTATGCTGGCGTGCGGCATGGATGTGGGGTATCCACAGGCCAGCCGCCGCTTGAAACGCCGGATTCTGGATCAGGGCGGCGTTTTAATTTCTGAATTCCCGTTTGGTGTACGTGCTTATGGGTATCATTTCAATGTCCGCAATCGGATTCTTTCGGGTATCAGCGCGGGTGTAGTGGTCGTACAGGCGCCCGAGACCAGTGGTGCGCTCAACACTGCGCGCCATGCGCTTTCTCAGAATCGGGATGTGTTCGCGGTTCCAGGGCAGATTTTCGATGAGAAGATGAAAGGCTGCAACCGGCTGATCGCAGATGGCGGCAAGATGGTGCTGGGCCTTGCAAGCATCCTGGAAGAATATCAGGGCAGGTACCCTCCCTGTATCCGGCTGGAAAAGCTGTCGGAGCTGCTGGAACAGGAGTCTCGGGGGATGGTCGGAAAGATACCGGCGCGAGTTTCCCAAAAGTCGGAAAGGCCGTTACAAACTGTAGAGAAGACACCGTCTCCATCTGGGCAGCTGGAACCGGAACAATGGGACCTTTCGCCGGAGGCAGCGAAGGTTTTTCAGCTGCTAAATCAGCAACCAACCGATTTTGATACCATCTCCTATGCGTCTGGGCTGCCAGTCGCACGACTGTTGGCTATACTGACTGAATTGGAGCTGGCAGATTTAGCGGAACAGCTCCCAGGAAAAAGATACATACGGCGTGCCCCATGACACGCCTCGAATAGAAGTTCCTAAGAAAGGATGGGGTTTATTTTGGCGAACCTGGTGATTGTGGAATCGCCTGCAAAGGCAAAAACGATACAGAAATATCTCGGAAAGGGTTATGAGGTGATCGCTTCGATGGGGCATATCCGCGACCTGCCCAAAAGCAAGCTGGGTGTGGATGTGGACAACGATTTCGAGCCGATCTATGTGGATATCAAGGGGAAGGAAGACCTGATTAAGGAGCTGAAAAAAAAGGCCAAAAAGAGCGACGCAGTCTATCTTGCTACCGACCCTGACCGGGAAGGGGAAGCAATTTCATGGCATCTGGCGCAGATGCTCGGGGTAGATATGACCAAGGAGAACCGAGTCACCTTCAACGAGATCACCAAAACTGGTGTCAAATATGGGATGGAGCATCCGCGTGTGATCGATACCAAGCTGGTCGATGCGCAGCAGGCACGCCGAATTCTGGACCGGATTGTGGGTTACAAGATCAGCCCGTTCCTCTGGCGGAAAGTTCGCCGGGGGCTTTCTGCCGGGCGGGTGCAGTCGGTTGCGATGCGGATTATCATGGATCGGGAGGAAGAAATCCGCAAATTCCAGCAGCAGGAGTACTGGAGCATCGACGCAAAGCTCGCCGCAAAAGGGTATGCCAGAAAGCCGTTTCCGGCCAAGCTCTATTCGGTTGATGGCAAAAAGCTCGAGCTGACCAGTATTCCGAATGAAGAGCGCGCCCGTGAGATTGTAGCAATGCTCGACAATGCCGAGTATCTGGTAGGGACGGTCAAGAAGGGGGTGCGCCGCAAATCCCCCTCGCCGCCGTTCATCACTTCGACACTTCAGCAGGAGGCATCCCGCCGGCTGGGATACCAGTCCCGCCGTACGATGAAGGTTGCGCAGGAGCTATATGAGGGGGTTGAGCTGGAGGACGCAGGTGCCACCGGTCTGATTACCTATATGCGTACCGATTCGCTGCGCATCTCAGACGAGGCGGCGCAGCAGGCCGAAGATTATATCGTTGGAAAATATGGGAAGGATTATCTGCCCAGCACCCGCCGTGTGTTCAAATCTAAAAAGAATGCGCAGGATGCACATGAGGCGATCCGCCCATCTGATCCGGCACTAACCCCGGACAGCATCAAAAAGAGCCTGTCTGCGGAACAGTACAAACTCTATAAACTGATCTGGGAACGGTTCATCGCCAGCCAGATGGCCAATGCACTGCTCGATACCGTAGCTGTGGACATCAATGCGGCAAACTGTGTGTTTAAAGCATCGGGATTTACGGTGCGATTTGATGGGTTTACGGTCCTCTATGAGGACACCAAAGAGAGTGAAGAGGAAGGTTCGGCAGCGCTGCCCCCACTCGAAGAAGGCGCGCTGCTCAACCTCAAGGAGCTGGCACCGAACCAGCATTTCACCCAACCGCCTGCGCGGTATACGGAAGCCTCGTTGATCAAGACTCTGGAAGAAAACGGAATTGGGCGTCCGAGCACCTACGCGCCGACGATCACCACCATTCTTGGCCGCAACTATGTTGAACGGGAAGGCAAAGCGCTCAAACCGACCGCTCTCGGCGAGGTAACAACCAAGCTGATGGAGGAGCAGTTTTCCAATATTGTGGATGTGACCTTCACTGCCAATATGGAGAAAGGGTTGGATGAGGTGGAAGAAGGGCATGCCAGTTATGTGGATACCCTGCGGGATTTTTATGGTCCGTTTATCGAGACGCTCGAACAGGCGGAAAAGAATATGGATGGCACCCGTATCAAGGTGCCGGACGAGGAAACCGATGTGGTCTGCGAGCTTTGCGGCCGCAAAATGGTGATTAAAACCGGCAGGTTCGGGAAATTCCTCGCCTGCCCGGGATTCCCGGAGTGCCGGAACACGAAGAAGATTGTCAAGGAAACCGGAGGAATCTGTCCGGTTTGTGGTGGAAAAGTGCTGGCTAAAAAGTCCAAAAACGGAAAGGGCTATTATGGCTGTGAGCACAACCCCCAGTGCCAGTTTATGACATGGGATAAGCCCTTGGAGGAAAAATGCCCCAAATGCGGCGCGGCACTTTTCCAGAAGACCGGGCGCGGCGCATTGATCCACTGCCTGAAGGAGGGCTGTGACTATAGCCGGCCGGTTAAGAAAAAATCTGCAAAGGACGATGCCGAGGAATGACAGCGCATGTGATTGGAGCCGGATTGGCCGGCTGCGAGGCGGCTTGGGCGCTCTCCAATGCAGGGATTTCCGTCCGGCTGTATGAGATGAAGCCAAAAAAGTTTTCCCCTGCCCATCACAGTGAACAGTTTGCAGAGCTGGTCTGCTCCAATTCGCTCAAGGCGCAGCGGATCGGTTCCGCAGCAGGGATGCTCAAGGCAGAGATGGCGATGATGGGTTCGCTGTCTGTGCGCTGTGCCTTGCAAACGAGTGTAGCAGCAGGCGGAGCGCTTGCCGTTGACAGGGATGCCTTTTCCGAGCTGGTGACCCAGGAAATCTGTACACGGGAAAACATTGAAGTCGTTATCGGGGAGGTCACTGGGTTGCCTGCAGATGGGCCAGTAGTAATCGCATCCGGTCCGCTTACATCTGACCTGCTGGCAGAGCAGATTTCTACCCTCTGCGGCGGCCTGCTGCGTTTTTACGATGCCGCTGCTCCCATCGTGACATTCGATTCGCTCGATCGGGAGAAGGTCTTTTTCGCCGCGCGGTACGACCGTGGGGAGGACGACTATATCAACTGCCCGTTTAATCGGGAGGAGTATGAGCGATTCTATGAGGCTTTGCTGGATGCGGAATCTGCGCCGCTGCATACGTTTGACCAGCCGGAAAAAAAGGTTTATGAAGGCTGTATGCCGATCGAGATCATGGCCAGGCGGGGGACCGACACCATCCGTTATGGCCCGCTGAAGCCGGTCGGCCTGCGCGATCCGCGCACCGGTCACCGTCCATGGGCGGTGGTGCAGCTCCGGCGGGAAAACCGGGAAGGGACGCTTTACAATCTGGTCGGGTTCCAGACCAATCTGAAATTTGGCGAACAGAAACGGGTATTTTCGATGATCCCTGGACTGGAAAATGCTGAATTTGTTCGGTATGGGGTGATGCACCGCAATACGTTCATTGATTCCCCACGCCTGCTTGACAGGACTTTCCAGATGCGGGAAAACGACCGAATTTTTTTTGCCGGACAGCTCACCGGTGTAGAAGGATACATGGAATCAGCGATGTCGGGCATCCTAGCAGGGAAGCAGCTTGCGCGCAGGATGCAGGGTAGGCCGGAGCTGGTGCTTCCAGAGCAGAGTATGTGCGGCGCATTGACTGGATATATTTCTGGGGCTGCCTGCGGTGAATTCCAGCCGATGGGTGCAAATATGGGACTTTTGCCTCCGCTGGAGGAACGGATTCGGGACAAGCAGGAGCGTTACCGGCAGATTGCGGAACGCGGGCTTTCAGCATTGAGACAGGTTTTACAGGAACAGGGGGAATTGGTAGGATGAGAATTATAGTGGATGCTTTTGGCGGAGATAATGCCCCGCTTGCGATCTTGCAGGGCTGTGAGATGGCGGTCAGGGAGTATGGAGTGGATATCCTTGCAGTAGGCAGTGAAAAGACGATCCGGGAGGTCTGCGGAAAAAACAATATCTCGCTCGATCGGATTTCGATTATTGATGTGGAAAAGGTTATGCCTGTCGAGGTGGACGCTGCAGAAGTGGTAAAATCCTACGATGACAGCACCCTCGCGGTCGGTCTGAAGATGCTTGCAAACCGGGAGGGGGATGCTTACGTCAGCGCAGGGAGCACCGGCGCAGTGACGGTTGGTGCGTCACTCTTTGTCAAGCGGATCAAGGGGATCAAACGCGCCGCGCTGGCAACGATTATCCCGAATGCCAACGGCTGTTATATGCTGATCGACATCGGCGCAAACAAGGAGTGCCGCCCTGAAATGCTGGTGCAGTTTGGAATTATGGGCAGTGCATATATGGAGCATATCATTGGAGTGAAGTCCCCTCGGGTTGGCACCATCAATATCGGTGCGGAGGATAACAAGGGATTAGACCTGCAAAAAAATGCCAATGAGCAGATGAAACATGCACCGATCAATTTTATTGGAAATGTGGAGCCGCGATATCTGCCGCAGGGGGCGTGTGATGTGGCGGTCTGCGATGGGTTTACCGGTAATGTGGTGCTCAAGCTGACCGAGGGCCTTGGAAAATGGTTCGCCAACGAGCTAAAAGGGATTTTCATGGAGAGCGCCGCTTCCAAGCTGGGATACCTGTTCGTAAAGGGCGGGGTTTCTAACTTCAAAAGCAAGATGGACTATAAGGAGTATGGAGGGGCGCCGCTCATGGGAATTTCGCGCCCAGTCATCAAGGCGCATGGAAGTTCGGATGCGCGGGCGTTCAAAAATGCGATCCGGCAGGCCAAAGAGTATACCGAACGAGGGGTTATCGCGCAGATCGAATCTTCACTGGAGCAGATGAAACAGCGTGCAGTCGAGCAGGACTGAGGAGGGAAAGATGGAGAGTCAAAACAGGATTGATTCCTTGCAGCAGCGGGCGGGTTACACCTTTCAAAGCCAGAAATATCTTGACATCGCACTGACCCATTCCTCCTATGCCAACGAGGTCAAACATACGCTTTCAAACAACGAGCGGCAGGAATTTCTGGGAGATGCGGTGCTTTCGGTCATCGTGTCCGATTATCTGTTCCATACATTCCATCTGCCGGAAGGCGAGCTGACAAAGCTACGGGCCGCGATCGTCTGCGAAAAATCCCTCTGCGAGTTTGCGGAGCAGATTCACCTGGGAGACTGCCTGAAGCTGGGGCGCGGCGAGGAGATGATGGGGGGACGCACCCGTCCTTCCATTCTGGCGGATGCGTTCGAAGCATTCATTGCGGCGATCTATCTTGACGGTGGGATCGAACCAGCGCGGAAGTTTGTCCTGCAGTTTGTGGTCAGCACCCTCGAAAACAAGGATCACTTTGCGTTCAACGACTATAAAACCATGCTTCAAGAGATCACCCAGAAAAATCCCGAGGAACGGTTGAGCTATGTGCTGGTGGATGAATCTGGGCCGGACCACAACAAACGATTTGTGGTTGAGGTGCACCTTAACAGTAACGTGATCGGGACAGGCGTGGGCGGAAGCAAAAAGAGTGCGGAACAGGCCGCCGCAAAAGAGGCTTTGAAACTGATGGGGAGATGAGGCACGCCAATCTTGCCATCTTTGTGCCGCATTTGGGATGCCCCAATCAGTGCAGCTTCTGTGACCAACATCACATTTCGGGGGCAGAGCAGCCCCCAACCAGTGAGCAGGTTCGGCAGCTCTGCGAGACTGTCGCCGGACAGCTGCGCGGCCGGTACCCTGATGCGGAAATCGCATTTTTCGGCGGCAGTTTCACCGCGATCGACCGGGTATATATGTGTGAACTGCTCGAGGCTGCGTCTCCGTTTGTTGGTGAGGTGTTCAGTGGTATCCGGATTTCCACGCGCCCGGATGCGATCGACCGGGAGGTTCTGGGACTGCTTGCGCGTTATTCAGTGCGTTCGATCGAATTGGGAGCACAGAGCATGTCGGATGCGGTGCTTCGTGCCAATAGCAGAGGGCATACCGCTTTGGATGTGGAGCGGGCCTCTGTGCTGATCCAGGATGCCGGTTTTTCGCTTGGACTTCAGATGATGACCGGCCTTTATCGTTCGGATGAGCAGTCCGACCTTGAGACAGCGAAACGCCTGGCGGCACTTCGGCCCGATACGATGCGGGTTTACCCCACCGTTGTGTTGGAGGGGACTCGGCTTGCGGCGCTTTACCGCGCGGGAATGTATCATCCCCAAAGCCTTGAACAGGCAGTCGGGCTGGGGGCACAGCTGTTGGAGTTTTTTGACGGGCAGGGAATCCGTGTGATCCGGATGGGGCTGCATGCGCAGGAGGAGCTCGCAGCCGGACAGATCGCAGGCCCGCATCACCCGGCTTTCCGCGAACTGTGTGAGGGAAGGCTGATGGAAGAACGGCTGTTGTCCCTGCTGTCCGGAAAGCCGCAGGGGTCGTATACTGCCTGCGTTTCTCCGAAAAGCATTTCAAAAGTTTGCGGACATGGCGGACAGGGCATTGCAAAACTGCGCGCGCTGGGGTATCATATAAAGGTAGAGCAGGATCGGTTGATGTCCGGGCTTGCGGTCAGGTTAAAGGGAGTGTGAATTTGCGGCTTCGCAGTTTGGAGATACAAGGGTTCAAGTCGTTCCCCGACCGGACACGGCTTTCCTTTAATGATGGAATTACCGCGGTTGTCGGTCCAAACGGAAGCGGCAAGAGCAATATTGCGGATGCGGTGCGGTGGGTTCTGGGCGAGCAGTCGACCCGGACGCTGCGCGGCGGCAGGATGGAGGATGTCATCTTTGGAGGCACTCAGAACCGCAAGCCGCAGGGTTATGCGCAGGTACAGCTCACGATCGACAATGCGGACCGAGTGCTCCCGTATGAAAGCGATGAGGTAACTATTTCGCGCAAACTCTACCGCTCGGGCGAGAGTGAGTACCGGATCAATCAGGCAAGCGTCCGGCTGAAAGACATTTACGAACTGTTTATGGATACCGGGCTTGGCCGGGACGGATACTCGATCATCGGGCAGGGGAAAATTGCAGAGATCGTCAGTGCCAGGAGCAGCCAGCGCCGGGAGATTTTCGAGGAAGCTGCGGGAATCTCCAAATACCGGTATCGGAAATTGGAGGCCCAGCGCCGTCTGGAGGGAGCAGAGGAGAATCTTCTTCGGCTCAAGGATATTCTCGCCGAGCTGGAATCACGCGTTGAACCGCTGCGGGAGCAGGCAGAAAAGGCGATGCAGTTTCTGGAATTTTCCCAGGAAAAGCGGACTCTGGAAATCTCCCTCTGGGTACAAACGCTCGAACGGTCAAAGGAGTCGCTGCGGGAGCAGGAGGACAAAATCCTGCTTTGCAAAAAAGAACACGATGAAATTCAGGAAGAGCTGGACGGGATCGAAGAGGAGATCAACCGTCTGTTTGTGCAGATGCAGCAGATTTCCGTAGAGGTGGACGGTTTCCGGACAAAGGTGCGGGAAATTGAGGAGCAGTCCGCACAAGAGGTCTCGGATATGGCTGTTATGAGAAATGACATCTCACATAACGAGGCCTCTATTGGCCGTATCCAGGAGGAACTGGAGCAGTCGGATGTTGCCGACGAAGAACTTAGGGAGCGGATTGCTACATATGAAAAGGAGGTTGCGCAGAAGGAGTGCAGATTGGCAGAATTGCAGTCTGGGCAGGAGCAGGAACAGATGCGCGCGCAGGCGCTCGTAGAGCAGAGGACATCGTTGGGGCAGCGGATTGAGGCGCTAAAAGAGCGGCGTTTTGGTTTGACACAGAGCATCAACGAAGCCAAACTTTCCTCTGCATCGAGCAGTTCGCTGATTGATGAAACGATCCTGCGCCTGCAAATGCTCAAAGACAGTGCGGTTGTAAAGGACGAAAACATTGCAAGGATTCAACAGGAGTCCGCCGATTGCGAGGGATTGCTGCGGGAGATCGCCGACCGGATACAGACACTTGAAAATGCACAGACTGGTTATCAGATCAAGTACAGGGGCAGGCAGGAGAAATACGACCGGCTTGCTGCGGACCGACGCAGTCAGGAGGATCAGGCACGCGGGTATCTGCAAAAGGCAAAACTTTTGCAGGAGATGGAAAACAATCTGGAAGGATTCCAGCAGAGCGTCCGGTATGTGATGTCTCAGGCGGAGAAGGGGGCTTTGCAGGGGGTCTACGGCCCAGTATCCCGCTTAATTTCGGTTTCGGGTGAACACGCGCTCGCGGTCGAGATCGCACTCGGCGCGGCGATGCAGAATATCATTGTAGAAGATGAGCCGGTCGCCAAACGTGCAATCGCGATGCTGAAAAATACCCGCTCTGGACGTGCCACGTTTCTTCCGATTTCTACGGTAAAGGGAAATAGACTTACAGATAGCTGGCTCCCGGAAATGGAAGGGTTTGTCGGGATTGCTTCGGACCTGGTGTCCTATGCACCGGAATTTGAGGGGGTGATCCGTCAGCTTTTGGGCAGAGTCGTGATTGTGCAGGATCTGGACTGTGCGCTTCCGGTTGCGAAACGTGCAAGCTATCGGTTCCGGATTGTGACGCTGGATGGGCAGGTCATGAACAGCGGCGGATCAATGACCGGCGGCTATTCTGCCAAAAGTGCGGGCATCTTGAGCCGCACAAAGGAGATAGACGCCCTGAACCGACAGGCGGAGTCCTGTCAGGAGCGGATACGGGGCATGGATGCGGAATTAAAGGGGCTACAGGAGGATCTTTCCGCGTTGCAGGCCAAAATGGCAGGGATTCAGGGGGAACTTTCCACCGCACAGGAGGACAGGATTCGCTTTGAAGCCCGGAGCCACCAGCTAAAACGTTCCTATGAGGAGGCGGTATCCGCAAAAAAGCAGGCGGCTCAGGAATATGGACAGCTTACGGAAAGATTACAGGAATTGAAGTCGCAGAGTCTTTCGAGCGGTGATTTGGAAAAGGAGCTGAGTCTCCAGCTTTCCTCCCTCGCGGAGGAACTGAGTGAGGCCGGCCTCAAGCGGGAAGGGCTGGCTGGCCAGGCAGAAGCGGCTACAGAAAAACTGGCACAATACAGGTTGGATATTGCGACGCTCTCGAATGAGATCGGGTCGGTACGGCAGATGGCGGCCGAACTGGCTGGACAGAAACAGAACCGGCAGATGCATATACAATTGCTGCATGACCAGCGGGCAGAGCTGGAAACAGAAAACAGACGCATCCGCCAGAAGATCGTGCAGATGGAGACACGCCATGCAGCTTATGCCGAACAGGCTGCATCGCTCCAACAGGAGATTGCAGCCAGAATGGAAAGACGCAATGCCTGTGAAGCACAGGCAAATGGGATGCGTGCGCAGGAAAAGGAGGTCACGGGACGCCGCGAGCAGGCCGGACGGGAATTGGCGCGGTTGGAGGAAAAGAAAAACGCCCTGCAATCGGACTATGACGCGATTATTGGACGGCTTTGGGATGAATATGAGATCACCCGTTCGCAGGCAGTGGAACAGTCTAGGCCGGTATCGGATATCAATGGAGCGCAGCGCCGCCTGAATGAGCTGAAGAGCCGGATTAAGGCGCTGGGAACGGTCAATGTGGGAGCGGTGGAGGAATATCAGGAGGTTTCCGAGCGTTACAGGTTCTTGAAAAGCCAGATTGAGGATATTGAGAATTCCCGCACCGAGCTGAATCGCCTGATTGACGAACTCACGATGGATATGCAGTCGATCTTTACCGAGAATTTCAGCCAGATTTCCGAACATTTTGCCCAGGTGTTTACACAGCTTTTTGATGGAGGAAGGGGAGAACTTTCGCTCACCGATCCGCAAAATGTTCTGGATTCCGGGATCGAAATTTATGTACAGCCTCCGGGAAAGATCATCAAGAATCTGGCAGCACTTTCAGGCGGTGAACAGGCGTTTGTGGCCATTGCAATCTATTTTGCAATCTTAAAGGTACGGCCTTCCCCGTTTGTACTTTTGGATGAGATTGAAGCGGCGCTGGATGACGTGAATGTTGTAAAATATGCACAGTATCTGCGAACAATGTGCGGCAAAACTCAGTTTATTGCAATTACCCATCGCCGCGGCACGATGGAAGAAGCGGATGTCCTTTATGGTGTGACTATGCAGGAAGAGGGCGTTTCCAAGCTTTTGGAACTGAATGTGGGCGAGATCGAGAGCAAACTGGGGATCAGTTGAAAAGAGTTTATAGGAGGGAATTATGGGATTTTTCGGGAAGCTGGCGGAAGGGTTGAAAAAAACCCGCGAGTCGATGACGCGCGCGGTAGACGAACTGCTCAACTCGTTTACAAAGATTGACGAGTCGCTTTTTGAGGAGCTGGAAGAGACGTTGATCCTTTCGGATGTCGGAATTGTGACTGCACAGAGCATCTGTGCGGAACTGCGTACTCGGATTAAGAAGCGGGGGATCACCGATGCACAGGAGGTGCGCGGACTGATCAAAGAGATCGTTGCGGAGATGCTGGAAGGCGGGCAGGAACTTGATCTTTCAACCAAGCCGTCGGTGATTCTGGTGATCGGGGTCAATGGAGTGGGCAAGACTACCACGATCGGGAAGCTGTCGGCGAACCTCAAGGCGGACGGCAGGCAGGTGCTTCTCGGTGCGGCGGACACTTTTCGTGCTGCGGCGATCGAACAGCTTCAGGTCTGGGCAGATCGTGCAGGCGTTGAGATGATCCGGCATGATGAAGGCTCCGACCCTGCGGCGGTGGTTTATGATGCGATCCTTGCAGGAAAGGCGCGCGGTGCAGACGTCATCATCTGCGATACAGCAGGCCGCCTGCACAACAAGAAAAACCTGATGGATGAACTTTCCAAGATTTCGCGTGTGATCCAGCGGGAAGCCCCCGGCTGTGCAACAGAGATACTGCTGGTGCTGGATGCAACCACCGGGCAGAATGCGCTCAATCAGGCCCGTCAGTTCAAGGAAGCGGCAGGGATTACCGGTATCATCCTGACCAAGCTGGATGGGACCGCGCGCGGTGGGGTGGTGATCGGGATTAAAGAGGAATTGAAGGTACCGATCAAGTATATTGGGGTGGGGGAGCAGATCGACGATCTGCGTCCGTTTGACGCCAAAGAGTTCGCCGACGCATTGTTCGGCAGCGGTCAGGAGGAGCAGCTGTGAAACAGGTGATTGTGGCAACCGGCAACGCTGGAAAGCTGCGGGAGTTCGGTCGGATTTTTGCTCCGTTCGGGTTGGAAACGGCCGCACAAAAAGAGGTGTGCCCTGGGCTGTCGGTGGAGGAAAACGGCACTACTTTTGCTGAAAACGCCTTCCTCAAAGCGGATGCAGTCCACCGGCAGACCGGGAGAGCTGCGGTTGCAGACGATTCCGGACTTTGTGTCGATGCGCTGGACGGCAGGCCGGGAGTCTATTCGGCGCGGTATGCAGGGGAAGAGACCCCTTATCCGGAAAAGATACAGTGTCTGCTCGCCGAACTGGACGGAGTCCCGGACGAGAAACGTACGGCACGATTTGTGGCGCATATCTGTTATATTGATGAGGACGGGCAGCGATTGGATATTGAAGAGTCCTGCGAAGGCAAGATCGGCTATGCGCCAGCCGGGGAAAATGGATTTGGATTTGATCCGATCTTTCTGGTCGGCGAAAAGAGCTTTTCCGAGCTGGACGACGCAGAAAAAGACGCGATCAGCCATCGGGGGAAAGCACTGCGCAGACTGGCTGCATATCTGGAAAAACAAGGATAAATTTATAGAATTAGGAGAATCAATATGCTGACAAGCAAACAGAGGGCAAAACTGAGAGGGCTGGCGAACACCGCTGATACCATCCTGCAGGTGGGAAAAGGCGGCGTCAACGAGATGCTGGTCAAGCAGGTGGATGATGCGCTGACCGCGCGTGAACTGATTAAACTTCGGGTACTTGAGACCTCGCCTGAGCCGGTGAAAGAGATTGCACAGCAGCTCGCAGATGCAACCCGCTCCCAAACCGTTCAGGTGATCGGTTCAAAATTTGTGCTCTACCGCCGCAATGACAAAAAACCGGTGATTGAGCTGAACTAATATGCGTACAGGGATTTTTGGAGGGACGTTCAACCCGATCCACAACGGCCATATCAAGCTCGCGTGTGCCTACCGTTCCGAGCTGAACCTCGACCGGATGCTGGTTATCCCCACGCGCATCCCTCCGCATAAAGTCAGCACAGAGCTGGCGGACGGGAAGGATCGCCTTCAGATGTGCCGGCTGGCATTTGCGGGGCAGCCGGAATTTGAGGTGAGCGATATTGAGCTGTGCCGGACAGAGCCCAGCTATACGGTGGATACGCTGGAAGCCCTGCACGCCCGTTGGCCGGAGGATGAACTGTTCCTGCTTACCGGAAGCGATATGTTTTTGACGCTGACCGAATGGCGCCGCTGGGAGCGGCTGTTCGAGCTTGCGGTGATGTGCGTGGGGGAGCGGGAGCCAAATTTATTCGGGCGGCTTCAGACTTACGGGAGGTATCTGGAAAGCCTGGGGGCGCGGTGCCGTGTAATCGACATAGACCCGGTTCTGGTCTCTTCTACAGCAGTGCGGGAGCGGATCCACCTGGGCCTGCCGATCGACCGGCTTGTCCCACCTGCGGTTGCCGCTTATATCGCTGAACGGCAGCTTTATCACGGAAGTACTTGAAGAGAAGTGTTCTGATTTTTTCAAATCTGCGATGGGGTCGCCGCAGGAGGCTATTGACTGCCGCCCTGCCTCAGGCGACATAGCCATCAAGTATGCTCTGCGTGCTGGCGGATTTTGCCCGTCAATGAGAGGCATTTTGCTGCGTTGATGGTGGTACTACCGGACGGCCGGAGCGCGTTATTTTGGGAAGGGCATGTTTTGTGACGGTGCGTCCGGCTTTGGACGCATGAAATAGAGCCATCAAAACAGAAAAGGGGTGTCTTTTTTGGAATACGATCTGGACTTACTTCGCAGGCTGGCTAAGAAAAACCTTTCGGAAAAGCGGTTCCGACATACTGAATGTGTGGTTGCGCAGGCACGAAAGCTCGCCCGGCTCTACGGCTGTGATGAGCTGAAGGCGGTCACAGCGGCATGGATGCACGACGTCTGCAAAGAGATGAAACCGGAAGAGCAGTTGCATTGGATTGAGAAGTATGGTATGATTCTTGACGATGTACAACGCTCCCAGCCCAAGACCTGGCATGGTATGGCGGCATGCGGCTATATGAAGTGCAAGGCGGGGATCACCGACCCGGAGATTCTTGATGCGGTGCGCTATCACACGACCGCCCGCGGAAAGATGACCGATCTGGACGAAGTGGTATATCTTGCCGACCTGACCAGCGCCGACCGGCAGTATGAGGAGATCGAGCATATGCGCAAGCTGGCGGAGACCGCTCTCAAGCCTGCGATGAAGTATGCGATGCAGTATGCACTGGGGGACCTCGTGAGCAGAGGGCAGGGAATCAGTATCGACAGTTTTGAGGCTTATAACCACTATACACAGTTTTGATGTAAGGTGTAACAGGCAGCAGGAATAAAATGGAGGTGATTCTATGACATCCAGAGAGATGGCGCAGAAGGTAGCTGAACTGCTGGACAGCAAAAAAGCAAAAGAGATCACAGCGATCGAGATCAGGGATTTGACCACGATCGGCGACTATTTCGTGATTGCATCGGGTGGTTCCAATGCACAGGTGAAGGCACTGTCCGACGCGGTAGAAGAGGGAATGACCGCCCTGGGCTTTGAGCCGCGCCGGATTGAGGGATATCAGTCCGCGATGTGGATTGTGCTGGATTACTATGATGTAATCGTCCACATTTTTCTGGACCAGACCCGCGAATTCTATTCGCTTGAGCGGCTCTGGGCAGATGCGCCGCGGGTAGATCTGGGGCTGAAAACAGACTAAAAAGCGCCTGTGGGCGCGCCATAACAGGGAGTGTACAGATTTTGAAGTACGATTTTGCCAAGGTTGAACAGAAATGGCAGCGGATTTGGGAAGAAAAAAAAGTGTTCGCTGCTTCCAATGACTACACCAAACCGAAATATTATGTTCTGGTCGAGTTTCCATACCCTTCCGGGCAGGGGCTGCATGTCGGGCATCCGCGCTCTTATACCGCGTTGGACATCGTTGCCCGCAAGCGCCGGCTGGAGGGCTACAACGTGCTCTATCCGATGGGATGGGATGCGTTTGGCCTGCCTACCGAGAACTATGCGATCAAAAACCACATCCATCCCGAGATCGTCACCCGGCAGAATGTGGAGCGGTTTAAAACCCAGCTCAAAAGCCTGGGGCTTTCGTTCGACTGGGACCGCGAGATCAATACCACCGATCCCGCTTATTACCGCTGGACCCAGTGGATTTTTTTGCAGCTCTTTAAAAAGGGGCTGGCCTACAAAAAGGAGATGTCGGTCAACTGGTGCACCGGATGCAAAGTCGTACTTGCGAACGAAGAGGTTGTCAACGGTGTCTGTGAGCGGTGCGGCAGCGATGTCGTCCATAAGGTGAAAAGCCAGTGGATGCTCAAGATCACCGAGTATGCCCAACGGCTGATTGATGATCTTGATACGGTAAATTATGTAGACCGGGTCAGCACCTCCCAGCGTAACTGGATCGGACGCTCCACCGGTGCGCAGGTCGATTTCCAGACCACCGCTGGTGATCCACTTACCGTGTTCACCACCCGTCCGGACACCCTGTTCGGCGCGACCTATATGGTCATCTCTCCGGAGCACCCCTATATTGAAAAATGGGCGGACAAGATTCAGAATCTGGATGCGGTCCGCAGCTATCAGGAGGAGTCGGCACGCAAGTCCGACTTCGAGCGCACCGAACTGGTCAAGGAGAAAACCGGTGTTAAACTTGAGGGCGTTATGGGGATCAATCCGGTAAACAATACCGAAATCCCGATCTTTATTTCCGACTATGTTCTGATGACCTATGGGACCGGCGCGATCATGGCGGTCCCAGCGCATGATACCCGCGACTGGGAATTTGCTAAAAAGTTTGGCCTGCCGATCATCGAAGTGGTCAAGGGCGGCAATGTACAGGAGGAGGCATTCACCGACTGTGCGACCGGCACTCTGGTCAATTCGGATTTCCTGGACGGGCTTTCGGTGGAGGAAGCAAAAACCAAAATCATCGGCTGGTTGAGTGAGAACAGGAAAGGCGAGCCGAAGGTCAATTACAAGCTGCGTGACTGGGTGTTCGCCCGTCAGCGGTATTGGGGCGAGCCGATCCCGATTATCCATTGCGATCATTGCGGATATGTCCCGCTGGATGAAAGCGAACTTCCGCTCAGACTGCCGGAGGTCGAGAGCTACGAGCCGACCGGTGACGGGGATTCTCCGCTTGCTGCAATCGACAGCTGGGTCAACGTCACCTGCCCGAAGTGCGGCGCGCCTGCCAAACGGGAAACCGATACCATGCCCCAGTGGGCAGGTTCGTCTTGGTATTTCCTGCGCTACTGCGACCCCAATAACGCCAGTGCACTCGCGGCAAAAGAGGCGCTTGACTACTGGATGCCGGTCGACTGGTATAATGGCGGTATGGAGCATACCACTCTGCACCTGCTTTATTCGCGGTTCTGGCACAAATTTCTGTATGACATCGGAGTAGTGAGCACCCCGGAACCCTATGCAAAGCGTACCAGCCATGGAACCATTCTGGGAGAGAATGGGGAGAAGATGAGCAAATCACGTGGCAATGTCGTAAATCCCGATGACATTGTGCGGGAGTTTGGTGCGGACACCCTTCGCCTTTACGAAATGTTCATCGGTGACTTTGAGAAGAGTGCGCCTTGGTCCCAGAGTTCGATCAAAGGCTGTAAACGGTTCCTGGACCGTATCTACAACCTGCTTGAGATTCTCCAGGAAGGGGACAGCTATTCTTCCGCGCTGGAGGGAAGCTTCCATAAGACGATCAAAAAGGTGACAGAGGATATTGAGGTTCTCAAGTTCAATACTGCCATTGCGGCGATGATGTCCCTGCTCAACGAGATCAGCAATCATGGCTCGATTACGCGTGCAGAGCTGAAAACGCTGCTCCTGCTGCTCAATCCGTTTGCGCCGCATCTCACCGAAGAGATGTGGGAGGAGGCCCGGTTTGGCGGGATGATTACTGGACAGGCATGGCCGAAATTTGATGAGGCCAAGTGCAAAGATGCACAGGTCGAGATCGCGGTGCAGGTTTCCGGCAAGATCAAGGCGCGTATCATGGTGGATGCTGACAGCGCTAATGAGGAACTGCTGAAAGCCGCCAAGGCCTGTCCCGAAGTAGCAGCTTTGATCGAGGGAAAAACGATCGTCAAAGAGATCGTTGTAAAGGGAAAACTGGTCAATATTGTGATACGATAAAGGAGTTTGGACAATGAAGGTAATTCTGAAACAGGATGTCCCCGGAAGTGGGAAAAAGGGTGAGTTGGTCAATGTATCCGATGGGTATGGCCGCAATTATCTCCTGCCCAAAGGGCTGGCGGTTGAAGCGAATGCCCAGGCGATGAACGAACTGAAAGCTAGGCAGGCGGCGAAAGAGCACCATGCCGCAGTAGAGAAACAGACTGCGCAGGAGCTTGCGAACAGGCTCAACGGCAAAACCGTCAAGCTGACCGCAAAAGCAGGCGCGAATGGAAAGCTCTTTGGTTCAATCACCGCGAAGGAGATTTCCGAGGAAATCAAAAAGCAGTTTGACGCGGAGATCGACAAGCGCAAAATTTCGCTCGATACCGAAATCAAGGCGTTCGGCAGCTATACCGCGCAGGCAAAGCTGCATCCGGGCATCAACGCGCAGCTCCGTATCGAGGTAGGCGAGGCATAAAAAACACTTGAAAACCGAAAGGAGGCCGGAGGTTGGCAGAGATTGAACTGGGCGCACAGCAGATGCCCTATAATCTGGAGGCGGAACAGAGCGTACTTGGCGCAGTCCTGATTGACCCGGCCTGCTTCGGGGAGGTTATGGAAAACCTGCGTCCCGAGGCGTTTTACCGGCCCCAGCACCAGCAAGTCTATGAAGTGATGATGAACATGTTCAACCAGAGCCGGACCATGGATTTCATCACCATCCTTGATGCGGTGAAAACCGAAGGGATTTTTGAGACCGATGAAGACGCAAAAATCTACTTGACCAATCTGGCGCAGGTGGTGCCGTCCTCCAACAATGTCGAGGCTTATAGCCGGATTGTGCGTGAAAAATTTTATGTCCGGCGGCTGATCACCGCATCACGCGGGATTATTGAGATGGCGCAGGAGGGGCAGACCGAATCCGATCTGCTTTTAGATAGCGCGGAACAGCGGATTTTTGAGATTCGGCAGGGACGCAACACAAGTGCATTCAAGCATATTCGGACTGCAATTACCGAGACTTATGAGACGCTGCAGAGGCTTTCGGGAGAGGATCGCGATCGGTACAGGGGGCTTTCGACTGGTTATCCAGCGCTCGACAAGGTGATTACCGGCCTGAACCGCACCGACTTGATCCTCGTGGCGGCGCGTCCCGGCATGGGAAAGACTTCGTTCGCGCTCAACATCGCAGAGAATGTCTCAACCAAATCCCAAAAGACAGTTGCGATCTTTTCGCTTGAGATGAGCAGTGAGCAGCTTGCCCAGCGCCTACTCTCATCGCAGGCATTGGTGGAAGGCAAGTCGTTGCGTACAGGGGAGCTTTCGGGGGATGACTGGGTCCGGATCGCGATGGCGTCCCAGGTGCTTTCCAAAGCGAACATCTACTTAGACGATACTCCAGGCATCACGATCGGGGAGATGAAGGCCAAACTGCGCCGGCTCAAGCAGGTTGATTTGGTCATCATCGACTATTTGCAGCTGATGTCCTCGGGACGTCGGATCGAAAACCGCGTACAGGAGGTTTCGGAGATCACCCGGAATCTCAAGATTATGGCAAAAGAGATGAATGTCCCGCTGATCACCCTTTCCCAGCTCTCGCGTGGACCCGAATCCCGCGCGGATCATAAGCCGATGCTTTCCGATCTGCGCGAATCCGGCTCGATCGAGCAGGATGCAGATATCGTCCTGCTGCTCTACCGTGAAGATTACTACGCCCGTGAGGAGGCGGAGGAGCGCAATATCGCCAACTGTGATGTTGCGAAAAACCGCCATGGCGAGGTCGGGGTGGTCAAGCTCGGCTGGGACAGCAGATACACAAGATTTACCAATTTGGAGTTATCACGACATGAACCGTAAGGCATTGGCCGCAATCATAGAATATGGAATGTTAAAGCAGGGTGACACGGTGATCGCCGCCGTTTCGGGCGGCGCAGATTCGGTCGCTCTGCTCGATTTTTTGTGCTCGCTTTCCGGCTGGAACCTCAAAATCCGCGCCTGCCATCTTAACCATTGCCTGCGCGGTGAGGAGAGCGACCGGGACGAGCAGTTTGTATGCACCATGTGCCGCGAATATGGGGTTCCGCTTGATGTGAAGCGGGTACAGGTTGCCGAGGACGCGCGGTCGCAGGGTCTTTCCCTCGAGACAGCGGCGCGCGAAGCGCGGTATGCGTTTTTCGCGGAACTGGCGGAACAGTACAGCGGCAGGGTGGCGACCGCACACACCCTTTCGGACAACGCCGAAACGGTGCTGCTCAACCTCGCACGCGGTACTGGGATCGCTGGGATTTGCGGTATCCCGCCGGTGCGGGACGGCTGGGTCATCCGCCCATTGATCTCCTGTACCCGTACTGAAATTGAAGAATATTGTGCGGGGCATGGGCTTTGCTATGTCACCGATAGCACTAATCTTTCAAGCGACTACACCCGCAACCACATTCGCCGCAGTGTAATCCCCAGCCTTGACCGGGTCAACCCGGATCTGCTGGGGGCGATCGGGCGGATGTCTGCGCATCTTCGGCGGGATGCTGCCTATCTTGAGCGGCAGGCCGCGCTTGCCACTCAGCAGATTTCTACAGGGGACGGGCTGGATGCAGAGCAGCTGCGTGCACTCGATCCGGCACTGCGCAGCAGGGTGATCGCCGGTCTGCTCGAACAGTGCGGCGCGGAACGGTCGTCCGACCGGATCGCCTTGGTGGATGGGATGCTCGATCCCGGCAGTCGCAGATATGTGCTCCAGGTCGGGAGTGACCGTTACATAGCCCTGCGCAATGGGGTTTTGCGTGCGGAACGGCGGGAACGTCGTAAATCCGAGCCGCTTGTTCCTCATGCGCTCCCCAAAAACCGACTGGATGGAGAGTGTTTTGCACTTGGGCAGGGAAAATCCATCACATTTTCAATACTAAACTGTGAAGATTATGAAATTTTTGAGAATAATAGCGATTCAGGCTTAAAAAACGCGGTCGATTATGATAAAATAAGCAATGATATTTTTGTGCGTTCCAGACAGTCGGGAGACCGGCTCCATCAGGCGGGGCGCGGCTGCGGCAAGTCGCTGAAAAAGCTCTATTCCGAGCTGGGCCTGTCCGGGCGCGACCGGCTCTGCGTTATCGCGGACGATGAGGGGGTCGTGTTCGCACAGGGCGCGGGCGTGGATGAGCGTGTCAAAATAGACAGGAGGACCAGGAGAGTTCTGGCTTTTCTGATTTTGGAGCAAGAGACGGAGGAATAAGGATATGGCAATCGCAACGGCAATGGAGCAGGATATAAAGCGGGTGCTTGTCAGCGAGGAACAGATTCGGGAAAAGGTCGCTGAACTGGGTGCAAAAATTTCGGCTGACTACGGGGACAAAAAGCTGCTGGTGCTCGGTGTGCTCAAGGGTTCGTTTGTCTTTATGGCTGATCTGGTGCGCCAGATCAGCGTCCCCTGTGAGATGGAATTTATGGCGGTTTCCAGCTACCATGCCGGCGTAAAAACTTCCGGGGTGGTTAAGATAATTAAGGATATTGACATCAATCCGCAGGACTACCATATCCTGATTGTGGAGGACATCCTCGACAGCGGACTCACCCTCAGCTATTTGAAGACGATGCTGCTTCAACGCGGCGCAACCGGCATCCGGATCGCGACCCTGCTTGACAAACCTTCCCGCCGTAAAGCAAACATCAGGGCGGATTATTGTGGGTTCGAGGTACCGGATGCGTTTGTGGTCGGTTACGGGCTGGACTATGCCGAGCAATACCGCAGCCTGCCTTATGTCGGCGAGCTGAAGCCCGAAGTCTATGAAAAATAAGCGCGCTCTGATCGCAGCTTGACAGGAGTGAAACAGATTTGAACAAAAGAACAAAGGGCATCGGCATTTATATTTCGGTCTTTCTCTTGCTGATGCTGATGGCGATGGTGCTCTTCTCTTCGATGCAGCAGCCCGCCAGCACCGTGAACTATTCGGAGGTGGTCGGTTATTTTGAGCGGCAGGAGGTCAAAGCGTTCGAGCTGGATCTCGGCACTGGTATGCTCAAAGTTAAGTTCACCGGCGAAGAGGGCAAGGAAAAAACGCTGGAATATAAGGTGCCAAATACCGCCCTTTTCCTGAACGATGTCTATTACGACAAGTACGACGGAGCGCCGTCCTATGTCAGGAGCTACAATGAGGCGCACCCGGATGCGCCCATGGATTTTGACATCATCCGTCCGCGTGAGACACCGTGGTGGGTCAATCTGCTCCCTTCGCTGTTGCTGCTTGGTGCGCTGATCTTCTTCTATGTGATGATGATGCGGCAGGCACGCGGTGGTGGCGCAGGCGGTATGATGAGTTTTGGCAAGGCCAAGCCCCGTACCCCTGAGGACGGCCCGAAAGTCACTTTCTCGGATGTCGCGGGTGCGGACGAGGAAAAGGAGGAGCTGGTCGAGATCGTCGAGTTCCTGAAGGCCCCTTCCAAGTTCAATGCGCTCGGTGCGCGGATTCCCAAGGGTGTCCTGCTGATGGGGCCTCCGGGAACCGGTAAAACCCTGCTTGCCAAGGCGGTCGCAGGGGAAGCGGGGGTTCCATTCTTCTCGATCTCCGGTTCCGACTTTGTGGAGATGTTTGTCGGTGTCGGTGCGTCCCGTGTGCGCGACCTGTTTGAGCAGGCGAAAAAACATGCCCCATCGATCATCTTCATCGACGAGATCGACGCGGTGGGACGCCAGCGCGGCGCGGGTCTCGGCGGTGGACACGACGAGCGGGAACAGACCCTTAACCAGATGCTGGTTGAGATGGACGGCTTTGGTACCAATGCAGGTGTTATCATCATCGCCGCGACCAACCGAAGGGATATTCTGGACCCGGCACTTCTGCGCCCCGGGCGGTTTGACCGTCAGATTGCGGTTGGCTATCCGGATATCAAAGGACGCGAGGCGATTCTGCGGGTTCACACCAAAAATAAGCCGATCGCACCGGATGTTAACCTGCGGGTGATCGCGTCCTCGACTGTTGGGTTTACTGGCGCAGACCTCGAGAACCTCACCAATGAAGCGGCCCTGCTTGCGGCGAAGAAGGATCGAAAAGCGATCACAATGGCTGAGATCGAGGAAGCGACGATTAAGGTCATCGCTGGACCGGAGAAACGGTCGCATGTGGTCACAGAAAAAGACAAAAAGCTCACCTCTTACCACGAAGCGGGACACGCAATCTGCACCTATTATCTGCCGACACAGGATCCGGTGCATCAGATTTCGATTGTACCGCGTGGGATGGCGGGCGGTTATACCCTTTCTCTGCCGGGAGAGGACAAATCCTATGTCACCAAGCGGGAGATGGCGGAAAATATTGTCACTCTGCTGGGCGGACGGATGGCGGAGGAGCTGGTGCTCGAGGACATCTCGACTGGTGCTTCCAATGACATCGAGCGTGCTACCAAGGTGGCGCACAATATGGTCATGCGTTATGGTTTTTCGGAGAAGCTTGGACCGATTGTCTATGGGCACGACAGCAACGAGGTATTCCTTGGACGTGACTTCAGCAGCACTCCCAGTTATTCCGAGAATGTTGCCGCAGAAATTGATGCGGAGGTGCGTGGGATCATTGACACTGCCCGTGAGCGCGCCCGGGATATCCTGACCGAGCACATGGATCAGCTGCATAAGGTTGCGCAGTTCCTCTTTGAGAATGAGAAGATGGCAGCAAACGAGTTTGAAGCAATGATGACTGGGCAGCCGATGCCTGAAAAACCGGACTATTCGATCTATAGCAGCCATGCGGCGCACGATCCAAATCAGGTGACTGCACAGACCGAGCCGGTTTCGGAGCAGCTAGCAGATTCTGCAGCATCGGAACGGCCGCCGGCAGCAGACGGAGACCAGACAGTTTCCGCAGCAGAAGAACCAGCGCATCAGGCTGAATCGGAGCTGGAGTCCCAGAACGAGAACCAAACAGACAGTGAGAGATGAAGCCATAAGAGGTGACCGAACAATGATGTTTGATAAAATCATAACCCTGTCGCTCAACCCGGCGGCGGATGTTACCTGCTATGTAGATAATTTTGAAGCCGGTAGCGAACATGTGGTACAATCGGAGCTTTATGACGCGGCAGGAAAGGCGGTCGATGTATCACGTGTACTCCAGAGTTACGAGATTGCGAATACTGCGCTGATTGTTGCAGGGCAGGATAATAGTCGGCGATATTTTGCGCGGCTCAAGGATGAGAATGTCACCACTCGGGTGATCTACACCGAAGGGCGTATCCGTGAGAATATCAGCATCATCACACCGGATGGACAGCAAACCCGTCTGGTACGGAAAAGCCCGAAAATCAGTTTTCGCACCATCAACGAACTGGAGGGGGTGCTCTCCGAAGAGATCAAACCTGCAACGCTCGTGGTGGTGGCGGGAGTGATGCCGGATGGCATCACGGACGAAATCCTCTGTGAGATCTGTGCGTTCATCAAGGAGGCGGGCGGGATTATCGCGCTTGATACCCGCTCTGCAACGCTTGAGATTATCCAGAGAGTACGTCCCTGGGTAGTAAAGCCGAATTATGAAGAACTTTGTGCGCTCGTTGGCAGGGAACTGCATACACTTGAAGAGATGAAAGAGGCTGTACACGAGCTGGCGCGGGCGGGGGCTTCCCATGTTCTCGCCAGTTTAGGCGCAGAGGGAATGATCTATACAGACGGGGAACATATCTATAAGGCAGATGTCCCCGAACTTTCAGAGATCAAGTCGACGATTGGCGCCGGAGATGCTGCACTGGCGGGCTTCATCATTGCCAATGATTACAAATATGATGTCAAGCGGTCGGTGCAGTTTGCGGCGGCGTTTGGAACAGCTTCCTGTCTGATCGAAGGGACCAATCCGCCCCGCAGAATTTCGGTTGCAATGATTAACAATCAGGTCTCGGTCTATGAAATTTAGAGGTTGTTCGATGAAAAAGTTATTGGTAGTTGTAGATTTTCAAAATGATTTTGTTGACGGAAGTCTCGGTTTTTTCGAGGCAAAGCAGCTCGAGCAACCGATCTGCCAGAAGATATCCCAATATCGGGCGGAGGGTGCACAGGTTGCATTCACCTTTGATACGCATGGGGCAGATTATCTGGATACGCAGGAGGGAAGATTGCTGCCGATCCCGCATTGTACAAAAAGTACACAAGGTTGGGACCTTTATGGAAAAGTCGCCGGATTGCGGGAAGCAGATGATCCCTGCTTCGAGAAGTCTGCCTTTGGATCTCCAGAATTGGCACACTATGTGGCAAAAAACGGGTTTGAGCGGGTCGAGCTGTGTGGGCTGGTTTCCAATATCTGTGTCATTTCAAATGCAGTATTGATCAAAGCTTCCCTTCCAGAGGCGGAAGTCGTTGTGGATGCGGCGTGCACCTCTTGCGCTGACCCAGAGATGAACCGGAAGGCACTGGATGTGATGGAGGGGCTTCAAATCCGGGTAATTGGCCGCTGACCTTTAAAAAAAGTCGGAGGTATTGGCATCTTTTTTGGCTGAGAAGGCGGAGCTGTTGGAATTACCTGTTATTTGGGGCTGGACGCGCGGCCCATTTGGGGGTATACTATAGATAGCGGCGACTACTTGGGAGCGTATGGGACAGAAACAATCAGCCGTTATAGTCGATGCACGTGAAGGCAGATTGCTGTCTTGGTGAAATTTGACTATAAAATCAACTCCCGATAAGGGGTATAGAAAGGATTGATCGTATGGAGTATCGCACTGACCCCGCTGATCTGAGCGCATTGGAGCTGGAAAAGAATCGAAGCCCGCTTTATAAACATGTGGCGAAGACCTATGCATGGATGTTCCTCGGGTTGGCCCTCACCTTTACAACAGCTTACGCATTGATCGCGACCGGCCTTGTCTGGTTTGTGTTTATGACTTGGTGGCTGCCGCTTGCTCTGTTAATCGGGGAACTGGTTCTTGTGGGTTTTCTCACAAGCCGGATCGCACAATATTCAGTCGGAAAGGTCAAGGCAATTTTTATTGGTTACTCCCTTCTTAGTGCGGTGACCTTCTCGGCAGTCTTATTGATGTACCAGGCACAGAGCGTAATTCTTGCGTTTGGTGTCGCAGCAGTTTTCTTCGGCACAATGGCAGCGTTTGGGCTGGTTACAAAACGGGATGTTTCCGGCTTCCGCTGGGTCATTCTGGCCGGCTTAATTGCGTTGCTTGTGATGCAGCTTGTAGCGACGATTTTCCATTTGCAGGGTTTGGATACTGTGCTTTGCTTTGTTGGTCTGGCGCTCTTCATGGGTATTACTACCTATGACGCAAAACGTACCAAAGATTATTACTATCTGTTTGAGGGCAATGCGCAGATGCTTGACAAGATGGCGATTTATTCCGCCCTTGCCCTTTATCTCGATTTTATGAACATCTTTCTTTACCTGCTCCGGTTGTTCGGAAAACGCAAGTAAGTATAAAATCCTGTCCCATATGGGGCAGGATTTTTGGTAAATCATTTTTATTGCATATCAAAAAACAGATTCTAACCATTAGATATGGGTGGAATCTGTTTTTTTGATATAAATTTGAAATCTTATTGAAAAAATAAATGAAAATAAATCGTCGAAATAGCTAAAATAAAATATTTAATATTAGAAAAATAGTAAAAAATAAAAAAACCATTGACTTTTAGGGTGAATAGAGTGTATATTGGTTTTGTGGTCTGATGGATTGATGATTAATCAACTCAAACAAACCACATAAAAGAAGGGCAACGATACAATGGACGAAGAGGAAGGAAGAAAGGAAGGGATGAAAAATAAGACTGGAAGGTAAAAAAGCGGTTATCACTGGAAGTGCCAGCGGATTTGGCAAGGAAACAGCGCTTCTTTTTGCGCGGGAAGGGGCAGAAATTTCACTTTTGGACATCAATGCCGAGTCAGCACAAAAGGTGGCCACAGAGATCGCAAAGATTGGAGGTCGGGCACATGTGATGCAGGTGGATGTTTCAGAGGAAGAGAGTGTAAAATCGGCATTCTCTCAAGCTCTGGAACAGATGCATACAGTGGATATTCTGATTAACTGCGCAGGATATGGAAGAAGTTCGCGGATTCAGGACTTGACATTGGAACAGTGGCGGCGTCTGATTGATGTGAATATGACTGGAACTTTTTTATGCTGCCGTGAGATCATTCCTCACATGGTTGAAAGACAATGCGGAAAGATCGTCAATCTTGCATCAATCTGCGCCCAGACCGGTCGGATGGTCGCCGTCGATTATGCGGGATCAAAAAGCGGAATTGTGGGCATAACAAGGGCGCTGGCCCTTCAGGTAGCGGCAGACGGCATCAATGTCAATGCGATTGCGCCAGGCCCTGTTGTGACTCCTCTTTTTGAGAAAAACTACACAACAGAGCAGATGAACAGTCTTCTCAGCACGATCCCGTTCAAACGCAAGGGAACCCCAACAGATATTGCGAATCTCCTGCTTTTTCTCTCCAGCGATGAGAGCGGATGGATCACAGGAGAAGTCATCGCGATCAATGGCGGTGCATTCATCGGCTGATCCGGTTAAACAGAGGCGGAAACAGTCCTGGAATCTGAAATCCTGATTCCGAGACGGGAGTAGATTTCCATAGAAATGATACGAATTGGAGGAATTACAATGAAGATGAAGAAAAGAACCCTGAGTTTGGTTTCCTCAATCCTGGTTGCGGCTTTTCTGACAGCTTGTGGGCAGGGTGCGGCCTCTTCCGCTCCCGCGAGCAGTGCGGCGACCCCCAGCCAACCGGCAGCACAGTCACAGGCGTCGTCTGCGCCGGCGGCGGACAGTTCTGCGGATTTCCCCGAAATGACCATCAATGTCGGACACAGCGTTGCAACGGATCATGGCTACCATAAGGGGTTGGAACAGTTCAAAGCGACGGTGGAAGAGAAGACCGGCGGCAAAGTGAAGGTGGAGATTCACGCGTCCTCTTCTCTGGGTTCCGAGCGCGAAATGATCGAAGCGCTTCAGCTGGGTACGCTTGAGATGTGTCTGGCGGCGACTTCGCAGCTCACCAGCTTCGTACCGCAGTATCAGGTTTTTGACCTTCCCTATATCTTTACCAGCCGAGACCAGGCATGGGATACGCTCGATGGTGAGTTGGGCGAGGAGATGCTCGGAATGCTGGAAAGCAAAGGTCTGGTAGGGCTTGGATTCTACGAGGTCGGCTTTAGAAACTTCACCAACAGCATCAATCCGATTAACACGCCTGCGGATGTTTCCGGCAAAAAATTCCGTACTATGGAAACCCCGGTTCACGTACAGGCAATTGGTTACTGGGGTGGCAACGCGATTTCGATGCCGATTGGCGAGGTCTATACCGCGCTTCAGACCAAGACCATTGACGGGCAGGAAAACCCACTTTCGATCATCCTCTCCCAGAAGCTGTATGAGGTTCAGAAATACATCTCGGTTTCCGAACATTTCTACACCGGCACCCCGCTGCTGATTTCCAAAACCCTCTGGGATCAGATGACTCCGGAGCTACAGGCAATCATCGTGGAAGCCGCACATGGTGGACGCGATGTCTGCCGACAGACCAATCTGGCTGCCGAGGAGGCAGCAATCGGTGTATTTGAGGAATATGGCTGCGAGATCAACAATGCGGATAAGGATGCATTTAAGGCGACTGCCGAAGATATCTATGCGATGTTTGCAGGCGAGATTGGACAGGACCTGATTGATAAATTTGTAGCTGCTGCGGAAAATTACAAGTAACCAGACCGGAGCGGAACTGCGGCAGACATCTTCCTGTCTGCCGCAGCTTCCATCAGACCCGGTTTGGACCGTTTCTTAAAAAACAACGAAAGGAGCGTATGTTTACACTCGTTTTTGTTGGGTGTGGAGCATACATGTGTATGTGATTATGCTCAAAACCATTGAGAACATCCTCAACACAGTGGAAAAAATCTTTTTGCAGATTCTTTTTGTCGCTATGACACTGGTCGTGTTGATCGCCGTATTCAACCGGATCACTGTCAATGCCCAGATGGCCTGGTCGGACGAGCTGTCTAGATACCTGTTTGTATGGCTTACGTTTATCGCTGCTGCCTATGCCGCAGGCGGCAAAGCCCATATCGGCGTTACAGCCTTGGTCGATATCTTTCCTCCCGCAATGAAGAGAGTAGTCGAGCTGTTGACCTATCTTCTTTGCCTGGGCCTGAGCTTTATCCTTGTCTATTTTACGGCTATCATCATGCGGACACAGATTCAATATGGACAGATTTCTCCATCCTTGCGTCTGCCGATGCAATATGCATATGCGGGAATGGCGGTTGGAGGGATATTCATGGCGATCCACTTCCTCCTGCACATCTGCAATTTCTTTGCAAAGCCAAATTCTGAGGAGAAAGGAGAATAGTATGTCGGCATTGATTCTTTTGGGTTCCTTCATGATTCTGGTCGCTTTCGGCATCCCAATCGCATTCTGCACAGGGCTGTCTGCGCTGGTTTCGCTGGTTGTCGCAGGTACGCCGCTCAGTGCGGTCGCACAACGGGTCTTTGCCGCGACCGACTCGTTCACCCTTCTGGCGATCCCGTTTTTTATGCTTTCCGGCAAACTGATGGAATACGGCGGCATTTCCAAACGGATCATCCGTCTGGTTGAGACGCTCGTCGGGTATGTTGCTGGCGGTATGGCGGTCGTTTCGACTATCGCATGCATGTTTTTTGGAGCAGTCTGCGGCTCTTCCACTGGGACAGTAGCTGCGATCGGTTCGATCATGATGCCCTCTATGGAAGAAAATAACTATGACAAGGGATTTGCCGGTGCAGTGATCTCCACCGCAGGCTCGCTGGGCATCCTGATCCCACCGAGCATCCCGATGATTATTTATGCGGTTTCGCAGGGTGCGTCAGTCTCCGATCTGTTCACCGCGGGAATCGAGGTTGGGGTGATTTCCGGTGTGGCACTGATTATCTACATCATGATCAAATCGAAAAAGTGTGGGTACAAGGGACTGGACACCCGGCCCAGCGTTCAGGAAGTCTGGGTCGCCTTCAAGGACGCGATTCTGGCGCTTCTGATGCCGGTCATCATTCTGGGCGGCATTTACGGTGGATTCTTTACCCCGACTGAGGCGGCTGCGGTTGCCTGTCTGTATGGATTTATTGTAGGATGCTTTGTCTATAAGCAGTTCCGCCTTAGTGATGTCCCTGAGATCATCCTGGTTTCAGCGAAAAACACAGCTACAGTTATGTTCATTATCGCGACCTCTTCGCTATTCGGCTGGCAGATGACCATTTTGCAGATTCCGCAGTCGATCGCAACCGGGATTCTCTCGGTTACCACCAGCAAAATTTTGATCATCCTGATTATGCTGGTCTTTCTGGTGATCGTAGGTACTTTCATGGAAGGGAACGCTTATCTTGTAATCCTCGCTCCACTGCTGGCTCCGATTGCTACCGCATTAGGTTTGAGCCTGGTGCAGTTTGGTCTGGTCATGGTGGTTTCGATCTGCGTGGGCACGATCACGCCTCCGCTAGGACTGAACATGTTCTGTATCTGTGGTATTTATGATGTAAAGATCGAGCAGGTCATAAAAAATATCATTCCATTTGTCCTAATTATGATCGGAGTGCTCATGCTGGTTGCGTTTGTGCCGGCGGCAAGTATGCTGTTTTTATGATCAAAGAAAGGAAGGAAATCTATGGCATTTCATCTTGAAAATAAAGTGATCTTTATTTCCGGCGGGGCAGGGGATATTGGCAGCGCGATCGTCAAGGGCTTTGTAGACGAAAGCTGCCGGATCATTCTCGGTGACCTGAATCTGGAAGCGGCAGAGAATCTGAAAGCACAGTTCCCGGAAGCGGATATTTTCCCTCTACAAACCGACATCACCAATGAAGATTCGATCGAGCAGGCGGTTAAAACGGTTGGAAAACTCTATGGACGGGTGGATGTACTGGTGAATGTTGCAGGGATTCTCTGCCGAAAATCGGTGTTTGAGACCGAAAAGAGCGACTTTGAAAAATCAATGGCAGTAAATGTGATCGGAGCGTTCTTGCTGACCAAGGCGATGATCCCTCTGCTCAAGGAAAGCGACAGTGGATCGATCATCAATATCAGCAGTCTGAACGGCTCTGCAGCGGCTGAAAACCGCATCGTCTACGGTGCGACCAAGGCGGCTCTGGATATGCTCTCCAAATCTTTTGCTTTGGAACTGGGAGAGTTCGGGATTACTGTGAACTCGATTGCACCTGGCGTCGTGGACAGCAAAATGTGTCGGGTGCGTCTGAATACCGAGGAAAAGGTGCAGTCATTCTGCCGGTATATCCCGCTCGGACGCCTCACAACGCCGGAAGATGTCGCTGGATGTACTCTTTTCCTGTCTTCTTCCTATGCACGCGGCATCACTGGTGACGTAATGCTGGTCGATGGCGGCATCATTGCAAGGCAGGCGCTTCCCAGATAAGGGCAGTGGTTGTTTGATGGGCTGAAAAAAGCGGCTCCCATATTTTCAACAGTCTCGAGGCGGAGATGCTGCGGGGAGCCGCTTACAGCAGTTTGGTTCCAGCGTTGATAATCAGTAAACGTGCTCTGCACATCGATCAGTTTTTAACCTATGCTTCAAAATAATGGGTTATTTTCAATTATATTCTATGTTAAAATTTTTATATTACGGAGGGATAGAACGATGGAAAACGTAAATTCTGTCAAAAAACTGGCCTATGATCTCGCTTATTTTTATGAAAAGGAGTATGGCTGCTGCTCCCAGTGTGTCATAGGAGCAATCAAAAATACGATTGGCAGCAGGATTTCGGACGACGTTTTCAAGTCTGCTACCGGGCTTGGTGCGGGGCTTGCAGGCGCTGGATATGCGTGCGGCGCACTTACCGGAGGGATCATGGCGTTAAGTTGTTTTGTCGGACGTGACATCTCGGATTTCCCGGACCCGGAAGGAATCCGCTTTAAGACCTTCCAGCTTTCCCGCCGTCTGGTTGACAGGTTTGAGGAAGAGTATGGGGAATGCGGCGGTGACTGTTCCGCAGTTCAGACTAAACTGATGGGCCGTTCCTACGACATTCTGAAAGGGGAGCGCGACGACTTTATCAACGCCGGCGGACATGATGACATCTGTCCGAGTGTCTGCGGAAAGGCAGCGGAATGGGTGGTCGACATTCTGAACGAGGAGGGCCTAATCTAAAGAGCCGATGCGGAAAGGGGGAACTATAGAATGAGTACAACACCATGGAAGAGCGAGAAATGGTTCACAAGTCCGTGGAATTTTGCGGACGAAGTAAAAGAAACCTACCACTTTAAAAAGAATATCAAACTTCATGACGTGTCCCTGCGGGATGGAGAACAGCAGGCTGGGCTGATCTTCAGCAAGGATGAGAAAATCGCTCTAGCCGAGAGGATGGCTGAAATCGGGCTACATAGGATTGAGGCAGGAATGCCGGCAGTATCCCCGGACGACGAGGAAGCCATTCGCCAGATCGTCAAAAGGAACCTCGGTCCGGAGATTTTCGCTTTTTGCAGGTGCGTTAAAGATGATGTAAAACGGGCCGCAGACCTGGGAGTAGACGGGATCGTCATTGAAATCCCGTCCAGCGACCATATGATCGAAAAAGCCTACCGCTGGGATTTGGAAAAAGCGATACAGCTTTCGGTGGAAGCGACGGCATTTGCGAAGGAAAAGGGGCTTTATACCGTCTTTTTCCCGATCGACATGAGCCGGGCAGACATCAATTGGGCGATGAAACTGATTAAGCGGGTCGCGGACGAGGGGCACATGGATGCCCTTGCGATTGTGGACACATTTGGCGGCTTGAATCCCAATGCAATCCCATACCTGATCCGTACGGTCAAAAGCTATCTGGATAAACCGGTCGAGGTACATTTCCATGATGATTTCGGCCTTGGCAGTGCCAATACCATTATGGCGCTGGCTGCTGGGGCAGATGTGGCGCATACGACCATTTCGGCAATCGGGGAACGTGCGGGTAATACAGCCTATGAAGATGTAGCGCTCTCGCTCCTGACAATGTACGACGTCGATCTGGGACTGAAATACGACAAAATTTATGAACTTTCCAAACAGATGCGGGCATTTTCCGGGATGCCGGTCCGCCCTAACAGGGGAATTGTTGGAGATGATATTATGGACATCGAGTCGGGGATTATCACCGGCTGGTATCAGAATGTCAAGGCAACCGACCCATTGGAGCTGACCCCCTATCTGCCGGAACTGACCGGGCATCCGGACAACCGGATTCTGCTTGGCAAGGGGAGTGGCTTGCCAACTGTCGAACACTACCTGGAAAAGCTGGGGATGGAAATTCCTGAAAAGTCGAAATGCATGGAGATACTGGATCACGTGAAATCCTTGGCGATCCAGCATCATGGGCTTGTTTCGCAGGAGGAATTTTCGGAGATTGTCAAAAAGGTGCTGCAATAGTCCTGAAATGCACACAGCCCCCTCTGCCGTTGGCAGAGGGGGCTTGCTTTTGACCGATTCAGTTTTGCGAATCGTTAGTTGAAGAGGGCGGTGTCCTCAATCGCGGGAGCCGATACCGGCGCGGGTGGGGGTAGGGTGTTGTTTAAGTTTCCTTTGTTTCTTCCTTCAAAGATGAGATAGAAGGTCGGCAGGAGCAGCAGGGTCAACAGAGTGGAGGCGCAGAGACCGCCGATGATAACAACTGCCATTCCGCGCATCATCTCTGCACCGTCGCCGATTCCGAGTGACATCGGCACCATGGAAAGGACGGTGGTCAGAGTGGTCATCAGGATCGGGCGCAGACGGGTACGGCCGGTATTGAGCAGAGCGGTCTGCATATCCATGCTGGACCGGTACTGGTTGGTGGTATCGACAAACAGGATGCCGTTGTTGACCACCGTTCCAACCAGTGTCAGGAAGCCCATCAGAGAGGGCATGCTCAGGGTACTGTTGGTGAGATAGAGCAGGCCGAATGAGCCGATCAAGCTGAACGGGACACAGACCATCACCATCAGAGAAAATTTGGGAGATTCAAACTGCATCGCCATAACCATGAACACAAGCAGCGCAGCGATTGCGATTGCCATGCCGAGTGCAGAGAATTCCTGCATCATCTGTTCATCCATCGAACCGGAAGCCAATGTCACACCGTTGGGCAGCTGCATTGCCTGCACCTGTGCGAGAATCTCAGCTTTGGCGGTATACTTCGCTGCTTCGGTCGGCTGCCCGGTAACTGTAACAATGTACTGGTTATTTTTGCGGGTGATACTTTGTGGGCTGTCCGAGAAATTGATTTCTGCAACATCGAGCAACGGGACCTGCTGTCCAGCCGCGTTAATCAGGATCAGCCCGGAAAGGTCACTGATTGTCTGAAACCGTCCACGCGGATATTCGACCCAGATTTCGTATTCCTGTCCATTCTGCGAGAGGGTAGTGACCTCACTGCCGCTAAGTACCTTATAGATCAGCGAACCAATCTGCGCAGGCTGGAATCCTTTGGATGCGGCCTTGAGCGGATCGATCTCGACCTTGGCTTGCGGGTTGCCTTTTGCGACAGTAGAAGTCACTCGGACGATCCCGCTATTTTGGTGCATCAGCGATTCGATCTCGGCGGAAGTCGTTTTGAGCAGATCGTAATCGTTGCCCTGAAGGTTGACCTCTACGTCACCACCTCCGGCCATCGACCCCATAGAGCTACTGGACGATTCTACATTGATCTCACAGTCCAGCATCTCCCTGGTTTCCTGCCTCCACTGTTCGACTACCTCGTTGGTGGACATCTCTCGGTCACCTTTCAGATAGGCGGTGAGGGTTGCCCCGCCCGAACTGCCCATCATCATGCTTCCACCGCCGGTGCTGAGTGAGTATCGTTCCACGTCGGGATGATTTGCCGCAAGCTGTTCAATATCGGTCATAATTTCATCAATACGCCCGACCTGAAGCCCGGGACGCAGCTCGGCGCTGACCGCTATGGTTCCTTCATCGACAGACGGCATCATCTCAACGTGTATCAGAGGGATCAGAGCGAGCGAACCAACCAAAAGCAGGATAGAAACCAGAACCACCGTCTTTTTAAACGGAAGAATGTGACGAAGCAGGTTTCCATAACCGACCTCGACCTTCCGTACAAACCGAGAGATAGGCGCTTCCCGCCGCTCGACCGGTTTAAACATCGAAAAGAAGAGCGGCACGAGGGTGAGCGCACAGATCAGGGAGGCGGTCAGGGAAAAGATAATTGTGAACCCGAGTTGTTTGAAGAGCTGGCCGGAAAGGCCCTTCATTACACTGATCGGAAGGAACACAACAACGGTGGTAATCGTTGAGGCAATGATGGACATTGCGACAAACCCGGCGCCCTCGATTGCACATTTTTTGAAATCCTGCCGTTCTGTACTGCTGCGCCGGAAGCAACTCTCGATTACAACAATCGAGCTGTCGACCATCATGCCGACACCAATGACCATACCGCCCAGTGAAACGACGTTGAGTGAGAATCCCATCAGCTTCATCAGGATGACAGTAACCAGTAGGGAAATCGGCATCGAGCTTCCGACAATCAGCGATGCTTTGATATCCCCAAAAAAGAGGAAGAGCACTAGCATTGAAAGGAGGACCCCGAGAATCAATGTGCTGAATACTGTCTTGACCGAATCGACAATCATGTCGCTGCTGTCATAGATCACGTCAAGGCGGACGCCGCTATCAGCGGCATTGAGCCGCCCCACCTCCCGCAGCACTGTCCGCGAGACGTCGAGTGTGCTCGCACTCTGCCGCTTGGTGATCGAAAGGCTGATATTGTCCACACCATTGTATCGGCTGATGCTGTCCGCATCACGGGAGGTGCGGAATATCTGCGCAACATCCGAAAGATGAATCACACCGCCGCTGCGCAGGGGGATCGGGACGTCACGTAGAGATTCCACCGTCTTGTATTCGACAGCGGCCCGCACCGCGAGCGACTGGGTACCCATGTCCGCATCACCGGCAGGAATCGAAAAGTTGGCAGCGGAGAGGAGTGCGCTGATCGTGTCAATGTCGAGGCCATACTGACGCAGACGGTCCTCCATCAGCTGGATACTGATATATTCTTCCTGTCCACCCGCTACATCGACACTTGCAACGCCCGAGAGTTTTTCAAATTCGGGGACAATGCTCTCGTTGATATAGTTGAGCAGGTTGATATCGCCGGTTGCACTCGCCGAAAGCACGACACTGGGCATCCCGTTGACATCCATCTCCATAATGATCGGGTCAGATGCGTTGTCTGGCAGCAGGCCCTTGTATCGGTTGATCTTTTCCTGTAGGTCCATGTGCGCAATATCCATGTTGCTCCCATATTCCAGCTCAAGGATCACAAGGGAAACATTTTCCTGTGAGACCGACTGCACATTTTTCAGCCCGTTCAGTGTCGAGCAGGCGTCCTCGACCTTCTTGGAGACGAGCTCCTCCACGTCCTCCGGTCCTGCGCCTGGGTAGGTGGTCATAACCACGAACATCGGCATTTCAATATCGGGGGTCATTTCAAGTGGGGTAGTTGCAATCGACATTGCGCCAAAGACCAGCAGCGCAAATACAATGATAATCATTGAAACCGGCCGCTTGATTGCAAGTTTTGTCAGATTCATTTAGAGCCTCCCTGCATCACTTTCAACCCCGAAGCGTAACTCTGAGCGGCAGAGGAACTGCTCTTGGAGGATGAGGATTTAGAAGAGCTGTCGCTATCCATCCGGCGGACCGTCCGGTTCGGCTCGGTGGAGAGCTGCTCCTGTGGGACAGAGGAAGCCGCAGAAGAGATAGGTTCCGATTCGGAGGAAACAACATCCTCCGGAGTGGAGGCGGTTTCTTCCGCTTCGGAGCTTTCTCCGGAGCTGGCATCGGTATCCTTCTCGGCCGCGCCAACCGCCGCCGAAACCGCGACCACCGCATTTTCATCCCCCTGTACGACAACCTCCGCACCGTCCAACAGGCGGGGATGCCATGAGGTGATGACCCGATCATTTTCCGAGAGGCCCGAGAGAACTGCGATCTCGGTTTCGCTCGAAACACCGGTCTGAACCTCAGTCTTGACCGCTTTGCCGTTCCGGTAGAGATAAACATACGGTTGTTCAGCATCGTAGTAGAGGCAGTCGATCGGCAGGATGATGCTGTCGGTTGCCTTCTGGGTGGCGGCGTAGAGCTTGACTGTGGCGCCGGTATGTAGCTGAATCTGTTCGCCGTCTATGCTCGCCTTAATATTGAACAGGCCGGTCTGTGCATCAACCGCAGTGGGAATTTCAGTGATGGTGCCGACAGTTGTCTGACCGCCTGCTTCAATCTCGATCTCCTCACCGATCGAAAGGTTTTGCATCACCGACTCGGAAACCCCAAATCGCACAGTCATGATGCTTTTGTTCGAGATCACATAGGAAGGCTGTCCGGAAGGGGCGGGGTTCTGTTCAGACACATTTTTCTGTTCGATGATCCCGGAGATCGGCGCGGTGACCCGGGTGTACTCGATCGACTTGGCCTGGATCTGAAGCTGTGCTTCTGAGACCGCTTCCGCATCCTCACGGGAGACGCCAGCAGTCAGGTCGTAGGCTTCCTTCGCGGCATTGTAGCTGTTTTTGGCGTTGCGGTAGGCGGTGCGCGCTGAGCGAAGCTGCGGATCATCGTCGTCCTCCAACTCGTCTACCCTATCACGCGCATAGACATACTTCTCATAGGCAGTGGTGCGGGCGTTTTCCTTCTGTACAAGAAGCCTGTCCCGATCGGCGTCCGCGCCGTAAGTCGCTTTCAGTTCTTCGGCGGACATTCCGGAAATCCGGTCAAGCTCGAGGTCGAGATTTTCCATCTCCTTCTCAAACTTCTCGGCATCCCGCTGCTGCCGTTCAATCTCGTCCGCAACCCCATCGTTGAGGTTTTTCAGGTTGTCGCGGGCGGTGTTGAGCGCGCTCTGGGCGGCGTTCAGGCTGGACTTCATCGTGACGAGCTGGGTGTCGTACCCACTGCCCAGCTGTGCATCTGCCGCGATGCGGGCCGCATTATACTGGAGCTGCGCCATCTCGGGGTCGATCTCAAAAAGCAGCTGTCCTTTCTGCACTGGTTCCCCAATCTCGAAATAGGTGCGCAGGACGGTGCCGCTTGCCTTAGGGAACACCTGCACCGATTCCTCAGGCTGCACCGTACCGATAAAAGAGGTGGTCTGGGCAAGGCTGCCGCGGATAGGTTTGGCGACACTGACGTTGATTTCAGAAAGCTGCGCGGCAACAGGGGCGGTATCGTCGGGACCCATGCGGGACAGGAACCCGACAGCGGCAACGCCGCCAACAACTGCGCAGCACAAAAGTACTCCGGTGATCTTTTTCAATGGGAGAACCTCCTACTTACTTATTGAGATATATTCAACACACTTCAAAACGGGTATCCGTTTTGAAGTGGCAGGCGAAAGTCCGCCAGCACGCAAAGCGCGCCAGGTGATGAAGCAGGGCTGCTTGCAACAGTCCTCTGCGGCGCTCCCGCCGCAGGCTTGAAAGAATCAGTTTGGTTCTTTTCAAACGCTTCCCTTATAATTCTGATATAGTTTACAGCCGGATTATGAACCAAGTATGGACTGTGCAACCGTTTGTGTGAAAAATCTGTGAACGAGATGTTATATTTATGTTTTTGAGAAAACCCCTATCATTCTATCATATTTTCTGGTAGGATGGTAGCAGGAATTTTTGAAAAAGGAGGGATCGTATGGCGGTAATTTTGGTCGTGGATGACAACCAGAAAATTCGCAGGCTGATCGACATTTATCTGCGCCGGGAAGGGTTTTCCACCCTGCTTGCCGAAACCGGGGAGCAGGCTTTGCACTTGCTGGGGGAGCAGGCGGTCGACCTGATGATCGTTGACATCATGATGCCGGGGATGGACGGTTATGCGCTGGTTCGGCAGCTCCGGGAAAATCGGATGGAGATACCGGTACTGATGGCGACCGCCAAAACCGAGTTCGTGGACAAAAAAGAAGGGTTTGAGGCGGGCGCAGACGATTATATGACCAAACCGGTTGATCTGGAAGAACTGGTTCTGCGGGTGCGGGCGCTGCTCCGACGCAGCCGGATTTACAGCGAGAATCAAATACGGATCGGCGAGGTGACACTCGATTATAATACGCTCGAGGTCCGGCTCCCGGGGGAGACAGTCGTGCTTCCGCAAAAGGAATTTTACCTGCTTTACAAGTTGTTCTCCTATCCCAACCGGATTTTTACCCGCCAGGAGCTGATGGATGAAATCTGGGGATTTGACAGTGAAACCAGCCCCCGTACCGTAGACGTGCACATCAAGCGGCTGAGGGAGCGGTTTGAGCAGATCCCTGACATGGAAATATCCACTATCCGGGGGCTTGGCTATAAAGGAGTGCAGAAGGGTACATGAAAAAGCGCTGCAAACGCCGCAGTACGGTTTACCATCAGGTTGTGGGTCTGCTCTGTCTGATAATGCTGGTCACTACGGCGGTCCCAACAGTCATGTTTTCCCATTTCTCCAGACGGGCGTTCGCCGGCGATGTACAAAATCAGGTGCTGTCCAGTATTGACACTGTAGCGGATTATCTGGAACAGCACCACCTGCCCCTTTCGGACATTGACGAGCTGCTCAGTTTTGAGCGTCTCCGGCTTCGGATACTGGATGATCTTTCCCCGCTTGAGCTGGACAAAGAGGAACAGAGAAGGCTCGCGGCTGATGGCTACCTTGTGTTCTCCCGGACCAGTGGGAACGGTCTACCTCATGCGATGCTCAACCGGTATAAGGACAGCTATATCCTGGTTCAGGCGGACATGGAACCGATCTTCCGACTCTCCCGTCAGACCAAATTGCTTTCGCTGCTGCTTACCCTGCTGATCGGCCTTATCGCCGCGATGATCGGTGGCTACCGCCTGCTGGTGCCGGTGCGTATGCTGGACGAGGCAACCCGTAAGGTCGCGGCAGGGGATTTTACCGTCCGGATTCCCGCCCCAAAGCGCATGGATGAGATTGGTTCGCTGATCGAGAGTTTTAACACCATGACACGGGAGCTTGGCAGTGTTGAGATGCTCCGCAGCAACTTTGTTTCGGACATCTCACATGAGTTCAAGACGCCGCTGACCGCCATCGAAGGATATGCCAAACTGCTTGAGGGGGATTGCAGCCCAGAGGAACGCAGGGAATATGTGGGGACGATCACCGACGAAACCCGCAGGCTGTCGGTTCTGGTGGCGAACATTCTGATGATTAACCGGCTGGATAAAGGCAATATCCCATCCGAGCGGCATCCAGTGCGGATTGACGAGCAGATTCGGCATGCGCTTGCCCTCTGTGAGGCGGGCTGGACCGGAAAAAATTTGGAGTTGGACCTCGAACTGGATGAAATTTATTTTGCAGGTTATGAGTCGTTATTGATGCAGGTGTGGGCGAACCTGATCGACAATGCGGTAAAGTTTTCTCCGGATGGAGGACGGATTTCCCTGGCTCTGCACCAGAAAGGGGAGCGGGTGGTGTTTGTCATCTGCAACGATGGGGACAACATTCCGGAGGAAAGTCGGCCGCATCTGTTTGAGCAGTTTTATAAGGCCGATCCTTCCCGAGGAGGAGAGGGAAACGGTCTGGGGCTTTCGATCGTCAAGCGGGTAGCGGAGTTGCATGGTGGGGAAGCATCTGTAGAAAACCTGCCCGGAAGCGGCGTGCGTTTTACCATATTCTTGTAAGGGATTCAGGTCTTGCCTGATTTTTTGCCTGGGAAATCGCATCAGAAGTTTTCTCCCACTTTTGACTGTGCCCTGTGGGACAAGAAATATAGTTCAGGAAAAGAAAGGGGCCTTTTTTATGAGAGACGCAGAAAAAACCATTGGAAATCTAATGGATAAACAGTCGGTCTGCTTTTTGGGCGCGATTGATAAGGAGGGGTTCCCGAGCGTCAAGGCGATGCTCCAACCGCGCGAACGGGAGGGAATTCACACCTTCTGGCTGACCACAAACACCTCGTCGCTGCATGTGGCGCAGTACCGCGAGAATCCTGCGGCTTGCCTTTATTTCTGTGACCGGCGTTTTTTCCGAGGTGCGCTGTTGACCGGTACCATAGAGATATTGACCGACTCGGAGTCCCGCTACCGGATCTGGCGGGAAGGGGATACGGCCTACTATCCGCAGGGTCCGGATGACCCAGACTACTGTGTATTGCGTTTTACCGCCCGGTCAGGACGGTATTACCACAACTTCAAGTCCGAAGATTTTGCAATACAAGAAACTATTGGAAACTGAAAAATCCTGCATGATCTTCCCGCGCACTGCCCATACTTTTCTCGAATGTAGAGAGTATAAGGGGTGCGCGGGATTTGTATATCAATAAAGTGGAAATCTGCGGGGTAAACACCTCCAAACTGACTGTCCTGAAGGAAAAGGAAAAGATCGAACTGCTAAAAAGAATTCGTGCGGGAGATCAGGCGGCGCGGGACGAGATGATAAACGGCAATCTTCGGCTGGTGCTGTCGGTCGTGCAGAAATTCACCAACCGGGGGGAAAACCTCGATGATCTGTTTCAGGTGGGATGTATTGGCCTGATTAAAGCGATCGACAATTTTGATCCGAACCAAAATGTCCGGTTTTCTACCTATGGCGTGCCGATGATTATCGGGGAAATCCGGCGGCATCTGCGGGACAACAACGCGGTGCGGGTGAGCCGTTCACTCCGGGACATGGCATATAAGGCGATGCAGGCCAAAGAGGCGCTGATGAACCGCAACTCCCGGGAGCCGACGGTTGATGAGATCGCAAAGGAAATGGGGGTTAAGAAGGAGGATGTCGTGCTTGCACTCGAGGCGATCGTCGAACCGATGTCCCTCTACGAACCGGTCTATTCGGATGGCGGGGACACCATCTTTGTGATGGACCAGGTGGGGGATAAAAATGGTGAGAGCGACTGGATGGACGAAATCGCGATCAAGGAGGCGATGAAGAGTCTCGGAGAACGGGAAAAAAAGATTTTGTCCCTGCGCTTTTTTGTCGGCAAAACACAGATGGAGGTTGCAAAGGAGATCGGAATTTCACAGGCACAGGTTTCAAGACTGGAAAAGGGTGCGCTCGAATGGATCAAAAAGCACATTTAAAAGAAAAATGCCGGCATCTGCCATGTGCAAGTTTGAAGAAAATCGCCTGAAACGTCCGGATGAGGAGATCAGACGGTTGACTTTTCCAAAGTCAGGGTATATACTGTTTTGCATATGGCAATGACGGGATCAACCATCGTATGTTTGCCCCAGAGAAGCGGCCCTTTGGCTGTGAGGCCGCCGCAAGACCCGATGGAAGCCATCCCCGAGCCTTCCGGCGCGGAGCTGGACGCGGTGCGAGCGTTAATCCTTTTGAGCGGCGCGATTGCGCAATATGGGTGGTACCGCGGAAGGTGTTGGTTACGCTTTTCGTCCCATTTATGGGGCGGGGGCGTTTTTTATTTTGTCACAATTTTAAAGGAGCGATAGAGACAATGCAATGGACTGGACTGAATGAACTGCGTGAAAAATTCCTCAGCTTTTTTGAAAGCAAAGAACATCTGCGTCTGCCGAGCTTTCCCTTGATGCCGGCCGCGGATGAAGCGAGCCTGCTGCTGATCAACTCAGGCATGGCCCCCATGAAAAAATGGTTCCTCGGCATCGAAACCCCACCCAGAAAACGGGTCACCACCTGTCAGAAGTGCATCCGCACCCCGGACATCGAAAACGTGGGAAAAACCGCGCGGCACGGCACCTACTTTGAAATGCTTGGGAATTTCTCGTTTGGCGATTACTTCAAGCACGAGGCGACCGCGTGGGCCTGGGAATTTATCACCAAAGTGCTTGAGCTTCCGGTAGACCGGCTTTGGGTTTCGGTCTATGAGGACGATGACGAAGCGGTTGAAATCTGGACCAAAGAGGTCGGCGTGGACCCGACTCATATTGTCCGTCTGGGCAAGGACGATAACTTCTGGGAGATCGGCTCCGGTCCCTGCGGTCCCTGCTCCGAGATCTATTTTGACCGCGGCGAGAAGTACGGCTGCGGCAAGCCGACCTGCGGCGTCGGCTGCGACTGTGACCGCTATGTCGAGTTCTGGAATCTGGTGTTTTCCCAGTTCGACGGGGATGGGAACGGCCATTACGAGCGGATGGAGCACCCAAACATCGACACCGGCATGGGCCTGGAGCGTCTCGCCTGCATCATGCAGGGGGTGGACAATCTCTTTGAAGTGGACACCGTCCAGAATATCATGAGCCACATCGCCAAGATCGCGGGGGTGCAGTACCACACCAACGAGAAAACCGACGTTTCCCTGCGGGTCATCACCGACCACATCCGTTCAACCACCTTCATGGTCGGTGACGGCATCCTTCCGCAGAATGAGGGGCGCGGTTATGTCCTGCGCCGTCTGCTCCGCCGCGCCGCACGTCATGGACGTCTGCTCGGGATCGACCATCCGTTCCTCTATGAGGTTGCCGAAACGGTTATCCGTGAGAACGCCAACGCATACCCGAATCTGGTTGAGAATAAAGATTACATCATCAAGGTTATCAAGGTAGAAGAAGAGCGGTTCGCCCGCACGATCGACCAGGGAATCGAGCTGCTCAACGCGATCATCGACAAGATCGACTCAAATATGGAGAACAAGATGGTGCGGGGCGCGGATGCGTTCAAGCTCTATGATACCTTCGGATTCCCGGTTGATCTGATTAAGGAGATTCTCGAGGAACGGGGGATCGGGCTGGATGAAGAAGAGTTCATCGCCAAGATGGAGGAACAGAAGCAGCGCGCCCGCGAAGCCCGCGCCGCGATGGGCGATCTCGGCTGGGAGGAGGACATCCTCTCAGACGTGAAAGAGCATGGCAATTTCGTGGGTTATACCGACTTTGCCGCCAAAGCCAAAGTAGTGGCAATCATCAAGGATAACCAGCGGGCGGAAGAGCTATCGGATGGCGAGCTTGGCTCGATCGTGCTGGATATTACCCCGTTCTATGCTGAGAGCGGCGGTCAGGCCGGAGATGGCGGTATGCTCAAAAGTGACAGCAGTTTTTTCAATGTCTTTGACTGCAAAAAATCCAAAGGTGGACATTTTGTACATGTAGGGGAGCTGACTGCCGGAACCTTGAAGGTGGGGGACACGGTCACTGCGGCGATCAATGCAGGACGCCGCCGCGATATTATGCGCAACCATACCTCCTGCCATCTGCTTCAGGCGGCACTGCGTAATGTGCTCGGAGATCATGTGCATCAGGCGGGCGCCTTCTACGACGACAACATCTGCCGGTTCGACTTCACCCACTTCTCTGCGGTTACGCCCGAGGAGCTGGAGAAGGTCGAGGAGATCGTCAACCGGGCGGTACTTTCCGCGATCGACGTGGAGGTACGGGAGATGCCGATTGACGAAGCGAAAAAGCTCGGGGCAATGGCGCTGTTTGGGGAAAAGTATGGCGATACCGTACGGGTCTGCAACGTGCCGGGCGAGTCAATCGAGCTTTGCGGCGGCACCCATCTGGACAATACTGCAAAAGTCGGCCTCTTCAAAATTGTGAAGGAATCTTCGGTCGCGGCAGGTATCCGCAGGATTGAGGCGGTCACCGGCCGGAATGTGCTCAAGCTGATCTCCGACCAGGAAAAGCTGATGCAGGAGACTGCATCGGCGCTGAAGGTCGGCAATCCCGCTGAGCTTCCCGTCAAGGCGGCCGCGCTCAACAGTGAGATGAAAGCCCTTCAGAAGGAGCTGGACGGGATCAACAGCAAACTTGCCGAGGTGCAGATGAGCAACCTGTTTGATGGTGCGCAGGAGGTTGGCGGCATCCGGATTGCAAGCATCTCTCTCAACGGCGCGAAGGTGGAAGCGCTGCGCACGATGGGAGACCATGCGCGTGACCGGAATCCGGCAGCAATCTGTGTTCTGACCACAGTCAATGCCGGAAAGGCGAGCATCCTTGTCTGCTGCGGCAAAGATGCGGTCGCGAAAGGTGCTCACGCCGGCAGGATCGTCAAGGAGTTCACCGCACTCTGCGGTGGATCGGGTGGCGGTCGTCCGGACTCCGCAATGGGCGGCACTACCGAGATTTTTAAGATCGACGAAGCGGTTGCACAGCTTCCGGCGATTGTGGGCAAATTTATTCAATAATCAGGAGGGATCGGCTGTGAGCGATTGTCTGTTTTGCAAGATCATTGCGGGAGAGATCCCGAGCAAAAAGATTTATGAGGATGACCGGTGTTATGCATTCCATGACATTGATCCGCAGGCGCCGGTACATTTTCTGGTGGTGCCCAAAGCGCATATTTCGGGCGCAAATATGCTCACCGAGGAAAACTGCGCGGTGGTTGGGCATATCTTTGCAGTAATTGCCAAGCTTGCGAAGGGACTGGACTGCGGGGATGATTTTCGCGTGGTCAACAACTGTGGCCCAATGGCGGGACAAACGGTCGGGCACCTGCACTTCCATGTACTCGCGCAGCGCAACCTTGCCTGGCCTCCAGGCTGATTGGCAGATTGAAAAGCAGATTTCAGAAAAGGTGGTCATATTGTGAAAAGGACAGAGATCAAAAAGCTGTTCACGGCAGTACAGGAATATACCAGTGCGCCAGTAACCGTCTGCGGATGGGCAAAAACGATCCGGGACTCCAAGTCGATCGGCTTTATCGAGCTGAACGATGGTTCTTCCTTTCAGAACTTACAGGTTGTCCTTGAAGCGGGTAAACTTGAGAATTTTTCCGAGGTCGTCAAACTCAATGTCGGCAGTGCGCTGGTGGTCCGCGGCTCGATCCTGTTGACCCCGGATGCGAAACAGCCGTTTGAGCTTCATGCAGACGCGGTGGAGATTGAAGGGGCTTCCACTCCGGACTATCCGCTCCAGAAGAAGCGCCATTCGCTTGAATTCCTGCGTTCGATCGCGCATCTGCGTCCGCGCACCAATACCTTTGCAGCAGTGTTCCGGGTGCGGTCGGTCGCGGCTTACGCAATCCATAAGTTTTTCAACGAACGCGGTTTCGTTTATGTGCATACCCCGCTGATTACCGGCAGTGACGCGGAGGGGGCAGGGGAGATGTTCCGGGTCACCACCCTTGATCCACTGAACCCGCCGCTTACCGAGGACGGAAAGGTAGATTACTCGCAGGACTTTTTCGGAAAGGCGACCAATCTCACCGTCTCCGGGCAGCTGGAGGGGGAATGTATGGCGCTGGCATTCTCGAATATTTACACGTTCGGGCCGACCTTCCGCGCAGAAAACTCCAATACGGCCCGCCATGCAGCGGAATTCTGGATGGTCGAGCCGGAGATTGCATTTGCGGATCTTCAGGATAACATGGACCTTGCACAGGATATGATAAAATTTGTACTCTCCTATGTACTTGAGCAGTGCCCGCAGGAGATGACGTTTTTCAACAATTTCTATGACAAGGGGCTGATCGAGCGGCTTAACGGGATCGTCCATTCGGAGTTTGCACACCTGACCTACACCGAAGCGGTCGAGCAGCTGGAAAAAGTCAAAGACCAGTTCCAGTACCCGGTTTACTGGGGATGTGATCTCCAGACCGAGCATGAACGGTATCTAACCGAGGAGCTAATGAAGCGGCCGGTATTTGTGACCGATTATCCAAAGGAAATCAAGGCGTTTTATATGCGCCTGAATGATGATAACAAGACGGTCGCAGCGGTAGATATGCTGGTGCCTGGTATTGGGGAGATCATTGGCGGAAGCCAGCGTGAAGAGCGGCTTGATGTGCTGACCAGCCGAATTGCAGAGCTTGGCCTGAAAGAAGAGGACTACAGCTGGTACCTTGATCTCCGCAGATATGGCGGTGCCAGACATTCTGGATTTGGATTGGGCTTCGAACGGTTGATTATGTATATCACTGGGGTTTCGAATATTCGGGACGTGCTTCCGTTCCCGCGGACAACCGGTTCGGCAGAATATTGAGTTTGTGTTTCGCGCGCGGGTAGTTTACCCGCGCGCGGTTTTTGACAGGGAGGCGCTTTTTATGCAGGTGATTGAGCGGATTCCGGCAGGGACGGCCTGCTGCTGGCTACTACGAGGAGAGACGGGCTCGGTGCTGATCGACACAGGAATGAGGAATGCGGGGCAGATTCTCAGACAGGTTCAGGATGCGAATGTCCGGTTGATTTTGCTGACCCATGCCCATTTTGACCACATCAAAAATGCAGCGTTTCTTGCACAGGAGTTGAGGGCACCTGTTGCGCTCCATCCGGCGGACCTGCCATTGTTGGAACATCAGTCCGCCCGTCCGCTCAATGCACAGGGCGTACGTGGGCAGATGCTGCGCTACTTTTCCCAAAAGCTGATGCAGAAGCCGTTGGAGCCGTTTTCCCCGGAAATCCTGCTCTCGGATGGGATGCGTCTGAATGCCTACGGGGTGGATGCGCAGGTGATCGAGCTTCCGGGCCATACCGCTGGTTCGACAGGAGTGATCGCGGGGGAAGCCATTGTGGTTGGGGATGCACTGATGCGGATGCCAGCTCTCTCGCCGCCGCTGATCTTTGAAGATCGGAAATCCTGCTTGGAATCGGTGTCCCGTATTCGAGAAAGCGGTGCAAAAATCGTGCTCACAAGTCATGGTTTCACAATCCGCAGAAGATTTTTTGTGTGAATTGTCTAAATCAGCTTGCGGGAACTGGTGTTTTCATGTATAATAAAAATGTTATATGATAAAAAATAAAAGATGGAGGTTATCGACTTATGGCAAGATACAGCGAACTTTCCCGGCAAGAGCTGGAAACCCTGCGCACCGAGCTGACAGAACGGTATGAGCAGTTTAAACGCAGGGGCTTGAAGCTCGATATGTCGCGTGGAAAGCCCTCATCCGATCAGCTTGACCTCGCAAACGGCCTTTTTGATGTGGTCAATTCCAAGACCTCCTGTCTGTCCGCCGATGGTACCGACTGCCGTAACTACGGGGATTTTACCGGTATTCCCGACTGCAAAGTGATCTTCTGTGAGATGTTGGGCGTTGCCCCCGAGGAGTTGTTCATCTGCGGCAACTCGAGCCTGACCATGATGTATGATGCAATTGGTAAGATGGTGCTGCATGGGGTGCGGCCGGGTGCGGAGCCGTGGTGGAAGACCCCTGAACGAAAATTCCTCTGCCCGGTGCCGGGGTATGACCGCCATTTCGCGATTACCCAGCGTTACAATTTTGAGATGATCCCAGTGGAGATGGATGAAAACGGTCCGGACATGGACGTGGTTGAACGATTGGCAGCGTCTGATCCTACGATTAAAGGTATCTGGTGTGTTCCGAAATATTCCAATCCGAACGGTGTAACCTATTCGGACGAAACGGTGCGGCGTCTGGCGCGCATGAAGACCGCTGCAAGTGATTTCATGATTATGTGGGACAACGCCTATGCAGTGCATGACCTGCATCCCGAGGAGCGGCAGCAGATCCTGAATATTCTGGAGGAGTGTAAGGCAGCGGGAGACCCTGACCGGGTAATGATGTTTGCGTCAACATCTAAAATTTCCCATGCCGGTGCTGGTGTTGCGGCCTTTGCATGTTCAACTGCGGTTATGGAGAACATGAAAAATCTGCTGACGATCCAGACGATCAGTTTTGACAAGGTCAACATGCTGCGCCATGCGCGGTACTTCAAAAATTTGGACGGTGTGCTCGCGCATATGGAAAAGTTGGCGGCGGAACTGCGTCCGAAGTTCCAGACGGTACTGGATGCATTCAATAATGAGTTGGCTGGAAAAGGGATTGCCGAATGGATTGAGCCGAAGGGCGGATATTTTATTTCACTGAATGTGCTCGACGGCTGTGCCAAAAAGGTGGTTCAGATGTGCAAGGATGCAGGTGTTGTATTGACCTCCGCAGGTGCGACTTATCCGTATGGAAAGGACCCGCGTGATCGTAATATCCGCGTCGCACCTTCCTATCCGACTATCTCAGAACTCCGGCAGGCGGTGGAACTGCTTTGCCTCTGCGTCGAGTTAGCAGGAGTTGAAAAGTTGCTGGAGCAGTAAACCGAAAATTAAAGACAAAAGACGCAGGCGCAGAGAGTGCTATGCGCCTGCGTCTTTTGTAGAACGATCTCTTGTCAAGAGCGTCTGGTTGTGCTACACTAAAGCTGGAATATTTGAACAGTAGACGATGAGGAGATCGAAAGGGATGATGGGATGATAAACTGTCCGAAATGTGGGCATCCGGTCAGTGGGCGGGCGCGTTCCTGCGGCTACTGCGGAGAATCCCTTGTCAATAACTATTTTGCGCGGGAGGAACGGCATAAAGGCAAGGATCCGTTACTAGAAGCACCGGCCGGTGCGGCAGGCATCTGCGCAATGGTTTTGGGTATCTTTGGATGCCTTGCACTGCTGGCGGCGCTTGCCTTTCAGCTGATGGTCATGTTTGGATATGGCGGCTCGGTTCCACCGGAAATCGACCGGGATTGGTGGATCCGCACCCTTGTGCTTGCGGTGCCATCGGTGGTCCTGCTGGTGCAGGAGTTGATCCTCGGAGGGAGCAGGGGCGGATTGCTGTTCGACAGTTTTTGGCTGTTTGCCTCTGGCTGCGGACTGATCCTGACGATACAGTGCTATACCGGCAAGGGATCAGGATTGTTTTTTGATGTCGCAGCGATCCCTTATCTGTTGATTGCCGGGTGTGCCTTGGTGGTTATTTCGTCTGTGACCAGCATCCTTGCCTATAAGCATTATTGAAACAAAAAAGACTGCTACCGCAGTCTTTTTTACTTCTTATTCTCTTTGCAAAAAGGTATATGTAGATTCATCTGATAGATGCGGTATAAACGTATATCCATTCCAGCAGAAGTCCTTCAAGCCCTCTGGATCGTCGATTCGCTCTTTCACAATATAACGTGCCATCCGCCCGCGTGCCATCTTTGCGGCAGTAGCGAGCATTCTGGGTTTTCCTCTCTTCATCACGAGAAAATTACAGGTAAGAAACCGGTCGTGCGGGGTTAGATAGGGCTGTACCGTTCTGGAATATTCCGCAGAGGCTAAGTTGATAACCGTCTTTCCGCTGGAAAACAGGTCACGATAAAACAGATCCCCCCAGAATTGATAGAGATTTTGCCCGCCAAATTTCAGTTTGCAGAGAAATTCCAGCCGATAGGGAAGAATCCCGTCGGTTGGTCGGAGAACCCCATAAAATGCGCTGAGTAGACGCAGATGATCGTTTGCGAAAGCAAAGTCCGCAAGACTGAACGATTGCGGATCGAGATTGCGGTATTGCAGGCCGTGGTAAGCGAGTAACGCAGCAGTTCCTTCTGCATCTGGGTCGAACGACTGGAAGGAGTCGAATGCCTTGAGCGCAAGGTCGGGATTCACTGACATGGGGCGTTCAAGCTGCCATGGACTAAATTTGCGGAGAGTTTCGACAAGCTGTTCTGTCTGCGCGAGAAAACGTGGGCGGGACAGAGTCAACCCCTCCAGACGGGATGACTGCATATTTTTGGCTGGGGAGAGGATAATGAACATGGCATTCTCCTGCGGATTATATAGATTCGTTTGGCTCAGCGGGTTCGGCAGGTTCGAGACGGATATGTTGGTGCTCCACAGCTGCTTCAATGACCAGCACGATACTTATCAGGATATCAAAAAGAGTACCGGTTACAATAAGATCCGTGTTGTAGACGACAAGCGGACGAGATGCTTTCATCACGATCAGATTGAGCAGGACAGAGACCGCGTGTATTACATAAAAGAAAACGAGGTCGCGGGTCCTCAGGAAAGAAAGGATGATTCGCTTACACAGAAGGACAAGTCCCAGGAAAATGGCTACGCCCGCAGAGTAGTAGATAACAGTCGGCAGGCGATCCAGGTCGTTCGAGAGGAGAAACGTCAGCCCGCTGAGCCGAAAGCCGCAGAGCAGCAGCATAATCCAGAACATCCATTGATGGAGCATGAAGATACCTCCCTAATCCGAATTCAATTCAAGTCTTATGAAAAAAGATGATACCAGATTCTGAACAAGCTGTCAAATCACTGGTTTTCGAGAAGTGCGCCGACTGTCTCAAAATTTCCAGTCAGAACCGCAACAATGCCTTTATAGGTAGTGACTGGGTCTTTAAAAAAACGATCTTGAAGCTTTCGGCAGGTTTCTGCATCTGGCAGCAGAATGGTCAGCGTCAGCAGGTCGCTTCCAATATCGCTGATTGTGAGGGTCAGTAGATACCCATCCTCCACCTTGCGGGTTTCCGCTTTGTTGTGAGTTCGGTGCTCCCGGATCAGAAAATAATCTCGTGCGGCAGCAACCGCTTTTTCACGGATCGAAAGGGGGAGTGTCTTTTCGAATGTCTCGGCAGCGTTGCGCCCAAGATCGGTGATCTGATAGCATTGATCAGGCTCGGATGGACTGGGAGACAGAATTTCTATGTGTCCACTCTTAACCAATCCTGAAGCTGCACTTGCAGCCTCAAAATAGTTGCCGATCCCTTCGGAAACGAAAACTTCAATCAGCGCAGAGATTGGCATTGGATGCCCCAGGCTACGCAGGATATAACAGATCAGAATCTTGATTTCATAATCCATTGTAAGGCCGCCGGGTTCAACACCGGCGCGGAAAACATCGTACATTCCAAACATCCTCTCTTCATGATCCTTTCTATCTATCATACATAATTTTAGAGGGTAACGTCAATAGCTTTGAGATTTGATCTGAATCATAAGTACGCTTGAATTTCCAGCATTTTACTTATTGTATAGAACTGTTCTCTCAATCATGATAGTTCTATGACCTTATTTTTCGCTCCAATCAGGCACTTTTTTGAGACATCTCTGATTCTATCGGCAAAAGGTGATTATTTTGGAAAGAATCTGTCTTTTTATCTTTACTTTATCGGGTGGTTATTGTAAAATAAATAGAGTATGCGGAAGCCAGTTGTACCGTGGAAAAAACATTCTATGGAGGTAGTTTATGCCAATCAAGTATAAACGGGTCCTGCTCAAGTTGAGTGGGGAGGCTCTTGCCGGTGAGAAGAAATTTGGAATTGATTATAGTGTGATTTCTTCGATCTGCGAAAGTATTAAAAAATGTGTGGATCTTGGAGCGCAGATTGGGATTGTTGTAGGCGGCGGCAACTTCTTCCGAGGGCGAAGCAGCAGCCAGATGGAGGATCGCACACGTGCAGATCATATGGGAATGCTGGCGACAGTGATGAATGCGCTGGCACTGGCAGATGCGTTGGAAACGCATGGGGTTGAAGTGCGTGTACAGACAGCAATCACGATGCAGCAGATTGCTGAACCATACATTCGGAACAAAGCGATTCGGCATATGGAAAAGGGGCGGGTCGTGGTCTTTGGATGTGGTACAGGAAACCCGTTTTTCTCAACTGATACGGCATCCTCCCTTCGTGCCGCGGAGATTGATGCGGACATCATGTTGAAGGCCACGATGGTAGATGGTGTCTATGACTGTGACCCAAATAAAAACGCAAATGCAGTTAAGTATGAAAGAGTGACTTTCCAGGAAGTGCTTGAAAAGGGACTGGCAGTAATGGACAGCACCGCAGCGGCGATGTGCAGAGAGAATGGAATACCGGTTCTGGTGTTTAGTCTGGCGGACCCGGACAATATTCTGGCGGCTATTCAGGGTGAAAATATTGGTACGATTGTGAAGGAGGACTAACCATGAAAGAGAAGCTTCAGGTTTACAATGAAAAGATGGAAAAGACCATCCGTATTCTGGAATCGGACTACGCTTCGATCCGCGCAGGGCGTGCCAATCCGGCTGTTCTAGACAAAATTACTGTCGATTACTATGGCACGCCGACCCCAATTCAATCTCTGGCTGCGGTTTCCGTATCCGAAGCTCGTATACTCGTTATCCAACCTTGGGATAAATCTACCCTAAAGGCCATCGAAAAGGCGATTCAGGTGTCCGACCTTGGTATCAATCCAGCTAATGACGGCATGGTGATCAGAATTGTTTTCCCGCCGCTGACGGAGGAACGCAGAAAGGATATCTGCAAGCAGATCCGCAAGCAAGGAGAGGATTCGAAAGTAGCGATTCGCTCGATCCGTCGGGATGCGAATGATACCTTTAAGAAACAGAAAAAAAGTAGTGAGATCAGTGAGGATGAGCAGAAGACCTTGGAAGAGGATATGCAGAAGCTAACTGATAAATTCTGCAAGCGGATCGATGAGATCGCATCGAAAAAAGAGAAAGAAATTCTGGAAATCTAACGAACGGAGGAACGTCATGGCAAAAGGGCTGCTTGCGCAGGTTCCCACAGAGAAGTTGCCGGTGCACATTGGCTTGATTTTGGATGGGAATGGAAGATGGGCTACCAAGCGTGGCTTGCCGCGTACAGCGGGGCACCGGCAGGGAGCAAAGGTTTTTAGTGAAATCGCGCAGTATTGCCGTGAAATCGGCATCCAATACCTCACTGCCTACGCCCTTTCCACCGAAAACTGGAAAAGGCCGCAGGATGAGGTCAAGGCGATTATGGATCTCCTGCGCAGGTATCTGGACGAAGCTTTCCAGAAGCAAAAGGAGGATGCCTGCGTGCGTTTTCTCGGAGACCGCACTCCTCTTGCTTCGGATTTACAGGAAAAGATGCAGCGGATCGAGGCGGAAAGCGCGAATAACGATCGCATCCACATCAATATCGCATTGAACTATGGTGGACGGGATGAGATTGTACGGGCAGTTCGTACCTTGGCACAGCGGTGCGCGGAGGGGACGATTTCCCCATCCGAGATCAGTGAGCAGATGGTTTCTGATTGTCTGTACACCTGTGGACAGCCCGACCCAGATATGATTCTGCGGCCAAGCGGGGAAATGCGAACTTCTAATTTTTTGCCATGGCAGTCAACCTATGCAGAACTGGTCTTTATGGATGTGCTCTGGCCGGACTTTACGCCAAACCATCTGGATCAGGCGATCCTGCAATATTTGCAACGCAGCCGAAGATTTGGCGGCGTTTGATTTTCCGATTCCTGCCTGTTTATGGGCAAATTCGGAAAGAATGGAGCGTACCCTATGAAACAAAGAGTTATCAGTTCTGCGGTTGGCTTGATTTTACTGGCTGTGGTTCTGGCGCTTTTCGATACCATTGTTGTCAATATCGTTGTTGCGCTGCTTGCTTGGTTGGCGGTTTATGAGATGTTTTCTGCGACCGGCTGCTGGAATTTCCGTCCATTGTCTATTCCGGCGACCATTTTCGCGATTGCAATCCCGTTTTTGTCCAGCCGGCTTCTCAGCAGAGTGATACCGCTTACCTGTTATCTCTATGTACTTGTCCTGTTTTCTGTGTTGCTGCGCAATCATAAAAAAATCCATGTCGAGCAGGTTGCAGTGGTTTTCACTTTTAGCCTGATGATCCCGTTTTCGCTCTCTACATTGGTTTACCAGCGGGATTGGAATGGCACAACGCTCGGGATTTTTTATGTCCTGCTTTCACTTGGCAGTGCATGGCTGTCGGATACAGGTGCTTATTTCGCCGGACATGCGTTCGGCAAACATAAATTGGCACCGGTTATCAGTCCTAAAAAGACGGTTGAGGGTGCGATTGGCGGAATGATTTTTGCCGATTTTGCAATGCTGCTGATCTCATGGATGTACAGTCTGGCTTCTGCGGCAGCGGGATACCCAATACAGATCCACTATCTGGCGATTGCATGTATCATGCCGTTTTTATCGGCTGTCAGTATTGTAGGAGATCTTTCGGCTTCCATTGTAAAGAGGCAGTTTGGTGTGAAAGACTATGGGTCGATTATGCCAGGGCATGGAGGTGTGATGGACCGGTTTGACAGCGCATTGATGGTTGCGCCGCTGGTCTATATTATCAGCCGCTATCTGCCGCTTGCAGTGTTGGCATAAATGGGGGGACCGACTTGAAAAAAAAAGTTGCAGTTTTGGGGTCTACCGGTTCGATCGGAACCCAGACATTAAAGGTCTGCAAGCGTGCGGGATATGAGGTCACTGCACTTGCGGCAAATCGCAGCGCAGACATTCTGGAACAGCAGGCGAGGGAATTTACCCCTCGCCGTGTTGCCATTTTTGATGAAAATGCGTACAAGGATCTGAAAGTCCGTCTTGCAGACATGGATATTGACATTTTAACAGGGATGGATGGCCTTTGCGAGCTTACCGTCCTGGATGAGACAGAGATCGTATGCAATGCGGTAATCGGGATGATCGGGCTACGTCCGACCCTCGCGGCGATCGCCGCGAAAAAGACGCTTGCACTTTCCAACAAGGAAACACTGGTTGCGGGCGGACAGCTCGTGATGGAATCTGCGGAGGCCAATGGAGTGAAGATTCTCCCGGTGGACAGCGAACACAGCGCAATTTTTCAGTGTTTACAGGGAAATTTACAAAACCCGCCCCGGAGAATTCTGCTCACGGCTTCAGGAGGCCCGTTCCGAGGATATTCCAAAGCAGAGTTGGAACGTGTTACATTGGAAGATGCGTTAAAGCATCCAAACTGGTCTATGGGAGCAAAGATTACGATTGACTCGTCTACCTTGATGAACAAGGGGCTTGAATTCATCGAAGCGATGTGGCTGTTCGGCATTTCCCCGGATCAGATCGAAGTGATTGTCCATCCGCAGAGTGTCGTACATTCCGCAGTGGAATATGCCGATGGATCAGTGATCGCACAGATGGGGGTTCCGGATATGGAGATCCCCATTCAATATGCTTTGACCTACCCGAAGCGGATTCCCGGTACGGCGAACAGGCTTTCGCTGTCAGAGATGGGCTCGCTGACCTTTGAGCCGCCGGATTTGCAGACCTTTTCCTGTTTGGCGGACTGCATGCGCGCAGCGAGTATGGGCGGCCTGTTCCCATGTGCAGTCAACAGCGCGAATGAACAGGCGGTCGCACTATTTTTGCAGAACAGGATTCGTTACACAAAGATCGCAGATTGTGTACATGAGGTTTTGGAACGGTTTGATGGAAGAGAAAAGCAGGCATATACGCTGGAAATGGTGCTGGAAGCAGATCGGACTGCCCGTGAGATGGTATTGGAATATTGCGGGATCGGGTAAGAATACTATGACTATGGCGGGGCTGTAACCCCGCTCCTGCGCAGTAGCAGGACATTTTTTGAATTGGTGAGGATACTTGACCTATGGAAATTGTGATTCAGGTGGTTGCGGCAATTCTGGTATTTGGACTGTTGATTTTTGTGCATGAGTTGGGGCATTTTACAGTCGGAAAGCTTTCGGGAATGAGGGTAAACCAGTTTGCGATTGGCATGGGACCGGCGATCTGGTCGAAACAGCGGGGCGAAACAAAATATGCGATCCGCTTGTTTCCGATCGGCGGCTTTGTGGCGGTCGAAGGGGAAGATGCCGAAAGTTCTGATCCAAGGGCTTTTTGTAACGTGCGGCTTTGGAAGCGGATTGCGTTTGTCTGTGCAGGGGCACTGATGAATCTGATTTTGGGTTTGGTGATTCTGTCCATTCTGGTGGCACTTCGGACCAGCCTGCCGACCACTATCATCTCGGAATTCCATGAGAATGCATCAAGCAACCGTCAGTTACAGGTAAATGACCGAATCATTGGAGTCAATGGAAGCAGGGTTTTTACCTCGAATGACATCACATTTTCGATGATTAGCGATAAAGATGGGATTGTCGATTTTACAGTGATTCGTGACGGACGAAGACTGGAAATTCCAGCTGTCGATTTCGGGATGGAAACACTCGATGATGGGACCCGATTGATCAATTTGGATTTCTATGTCTACACCACATCCAAAACATTTTGGGGCAGCGTGCGGTATTCCTTTTTGTGGATGTTCTCGATTGTGCGGCAGGTCTGGATGTCATTTTTAAACCTGATCACAGGGAACTTTACTATGTCGGAGCTTTCTGGACCGGTTGGAGTTTCCACTGTGATCGGTCAGGCGAGCACAGCCGGCATCAAAACGCTGCTGTTACTGGTCAGCTTTATTACGATCAATATCGGGGTGTTCAATCTTCTGCCGGTTCCGGCTCTGGATGGTGGGCGGTTGGTCTTTTTGCTGATCGAGCTGGTGATTCGACGGCCGGTCAATCCCAAATATGAAGGGCTGATCCATGCAACAGGATTTGTCCTGCTGATGGGGATTATGCTGGTGGTCACTTTCAATGATGTTATCAGACTTTTTTAAAGGACGGAATGGAATGTCAAAAGCAGTAAAATTAAAAGACAGCGTGATCGGTGGGGGAAGCAGGGTCACCGTACAATCGATGCTGAACGTGCCTGCTGCGGATGTTGCAGGCAGTGTTGCGCAGGCAATTGCGCTGGAACGGGCCGGATGTGAAATCATTCGGGCCGCTATCCCCGATTTGGAAGCGGTGCGGCTGATTCCAGCGATCAAGCAGGCTGTAAAAATCCCTGTGGTTGCGGATATTCATTTTGATTATCGGATTGCGTTGGAGTCCGTCTCCGCAGGAGTGGATAAAATCCGGATCAATCCTGGTAACATCGGAGAGGAATCCCGCATCAAAACTGTAGCACATGCCTGCCGTAATGCGGGAATCCCGATTCGGATCGGCGTCAACTCAGGCTCCTTGGAAAAGCAGATTCTTACAAAATATGGAGGACCTACGCCACAAGCATTGGTTGACAGTGCGCTTTACCATGCACAGCTACTTGAAAAATTCGACTTTTCTGACATCGTTCTGTCAATCAAATCTTCCCATGTGCCGTCGATGATTCGCGCTTATCGTCTGGCAGCGGAGCAGACCGATTATCCGCTGCATCTTGGCGTAACCGAGGCTGGTACAAGCCGTATGGGCTTGCTAAAAAGTGCGGTTGGGATCGGATCGTTGCTCTGTGACGGGATCGGGGATACCATCCGGGTATCGTTGACAGCAGATCCAATTGAAGAAGTCCGGGCAGGACGCGACATCCTTAAAGCGGCTGGAGTTGCCAGAGAAGGGGTTGAAATCATCTCCTGTCCGACCTGTGGGCGTACAAAGATCGACCTGATTTCTCTGGCTGGACAGGTGGAGGACAAGCTCGCGGATTGTAAAAAATCTCTCAAGGTCGCTGTGATGGGCTGCGCCGTAAATGGACCGGGAGAAGCACGCGAAGCGGATATTGGAATCGCGGGTGGAGCCGGGGAAGCGCTGCTTTTCAAAAAAGGGGAAATCGTCGGCAAATACCCGGAAGACAAAATTTTGCAGGTTCTTCTGGACGAGATCGGCCGGATGTAATCGTTCGTCGATTCCAATGCAAGATTCGGATAAGGTTGTGAAAAAGGTTTGGCACATTTTATTGATGTTTTTGGGGAATATCTGCCCGATTCACCAGCTGATCCCATCGCTGGTGCGGAGATAAGCAGAGTACAAATCGACGGCTCCAAAAGGGTGGTCCGTATACAGCTTATGCCGGAAGGAAGGGTCCCCTATGCGGAGTTGAGCCAGCTCCAGAGGACGCTCGCTTCAGCGTTGCAGGTGCAGGAAGTGGAGCTTTGCCCGCATTATCCACCCGAATTGTTTACCTGCGATTATCTGCCTGAGATCATTGCACGTCTGGGTGGAAGCGGGGTTCCGGTAAACGGCTTTTTTGATGGCTGTGGATCGGATTTGATGGATGGGACCTTGCGAATCTATTTGACCCACGGCGGAAAGGAATTTTTGGAAGAGATTCACTGTCCCCGCAAAATCTCGGATGTGATCTATGCGGAATTTGGCAGAGAGATCAAGGTTGAGTTTGATGGAGTTCTGGATGTCGCATCGGACAGTGAGATTTATCAGGAAACCATGGAAAAAGTCCAGCCGGAGCCGATTCTCTATCAACCGCCCGCTGAACCGGTTTGCTCCCGGAAAATGGATGCGAGTAAGGGTACAGATGCCCCGCCAGCAGAACCGTCCAGACTGAGCTTTGATGCGCAGAACCTTCCATTTGAACAGGGGTCTATGCGAACTCTTTATGGAAATCCTCCCAAGGGGCGTCCGACCGAGATGGCTTCGGTCAACCTGGAAAGTGGAAATGTCACAGTTTGGGGCGACGTATTCAAGATCGACCGGAGAACCAGCCGGGATGAGAAAACGCTGATCTTATCGGTCTATTTTACCGACTATACGGGTTCTTACTGCGCAAAGATTATCGGCCGGATGGATAAAAAGATTAAAGGGCTGGATGAACTACGCAATGGTGATACAGTTGTCATGCATGGTCTGGTGGAATACGACCGGTTTGACCACGAAAGTGTGTTGCGCCCTGACAGTATCGCAACGGTGAAAAAGATTCCACGCAGGGATCTTGCAGAGGAGAAACGGGTCGAACTGCATATGCACTCGAACATGTCTGCGATGGACGGGATGACTCCGGCTGCGAAACTGGTTCAGAGGGCTTATGAATTTGGACATCAGGCGGTTGCGATTACCGATCACGGCGTAGTACAGGCGTTCCCGGATTGCATGAATGCTGTCAACAGCATCCGCAAAAAAGGCGGCAAAATAAAGGTGATTTATGGTGTGGAAGCCTATTTTGTCGATGATATGGTTCATGCTATGCAGGGAGAAGCGACTGGGGATTTTGATCGAGAGCTGATTGTTTTTGACCTCGAAACCACTGGGCTTTCGGCAGCGACCGAGCGGATCACCGAGATTGGTGCGGTCAAGCTGAGGGGAGGGGAGATCGTCGACCGGTTTAATACGTTTGTAAATCCGGAGTGTACGATCCCGCCAAAGATCACCGAACTGACTGGGATCACCGACGATGATGTGCGGGATGCACCATTGGAAGGGGAAGCCTTGAAGGCATTCTATGCATTTTGCGGAGGGGCGGAAGCGGTGCTGATTGCGCACAATGCGCCGTTCGATACCAGTTTTCTCAAGCAGGCTGCGAAACGTTCCGGGATGCCCTATCAGTTTACCTCGATCGACACGGTAACGATCTCGCGTTCACTGTTTCCTCAACTGAAAAAGCATAAACTGGACCTTGTTGCAAAACATCTGGAGCTTGGAAATTTCAACCATCATCGGGCTTGCGACGACGCAGAGATACTCGCTAAAATATTTCAGAAAATGATCGGCATTTTCCGTTCCGAACGGAATTGCAGGGCGATCGAGCAGATCAATACTTCTCTGGCAGCCGTTGATGTGAAAAAATCTCCAACCTTTCATCAGATTATCCTGGTAAAGAACCACGTTGGCCTGAAAAATCTCTATCGACTGGTTTCATTGGGGCATTTGGAGTATTATTCCAAGCGTCCACGGATTCCCAAAAGCAAGCTGATGCAGTATCGGGAAGGGTTGTTGATTGGGAGTGCCTGCGAAGCCGGACAACTTTACAGGGCAATTATAGAGGGGAAAAGTTGGGGAGATTTATGCGAAATCGCTAAATTTTATGACTATCTTGAGATTCAGCCATTAGCAAACAATGATTTTATGGTGCGGACAGGTAAAGTTAAAGGGCTTGACACGATAAAAGAGTTCAATGAAACAGTTGTCAAGCTAGGAGAAAAGCTGCATCTGCCGGTAGTAGCAACGGGAGATGTGCATTTCATGGACGCGGGAGACTCGAAATTCCGCGCGATTTTGATGGCGGGCATGGGCTTTTCGGATGCGGACCAACAAGCGCCGCTCTATTTCCGGACTACAGACGAGATGCTGGAAGAATTTACATATCTGGGGAAAGAAAAGGCATATGAGGTGGTGGTCACAAACCCAAACCGGATTGCGGATATGGTAGAGGAGATCAAGCCGATTCCGGATGGAACGTTTACCCCGACAATTGAGGGTTCAGAACAGATGCTTCAGGAGATCACTTGGGGCAAAGCGATGGAAATGTATGGATATGAAGGGAAGATTCCTGATCTGGTTTCCAACCGCCTTGACAGGGAGCTGACCTCCATCATTAAGCATGGTTTTGCGGTGCTTTATATGATCGCGCAGAAGCTGGTCGCTAAGAGTGAGGAAAACGGCTATCATGTCGGCTCCCGTGGATCGGTTGGCTCTTCGTTTGTTGCGATTATGGCCGGTATCTCGGAAGTCAACCCGCTCCCGCCGCACTACTACTGTCCTAACTGCAAACACAGTGAATTCTATGAAAAAGGGGAGTATGGTTCTGGCTTTGATCTTCCGCCGAAGGATTGTCCAATCTGCGGGACGCGCTATAAACAGGATGGGCATGACATCCCGTTTGAGACGTTTCTTGGATTCGATGGCGATAAGGCACCCGATATTGACTTGAATTTTTCCGGTGAATATCAGGCCAATATCCATAAATATACCGAAGAACTGTTTGGGCCAACCCATGTATTTAAGGCCGGGACGATCTCAACGGTAGCAGAGAAAACCGCTTATGGGTTTGTAAAAAAATATGCGCAGGAGCGGGGAATAGTCATGACCCGCGCCGAGGAGGAACGTCTGGCGATCGGGTGTACCGGCGTCAAGCGCACGACTGGTCAGCATCCAGGCGGTATGGTAGTTGTTCCATCAACCAACCTGGTTTACGATTTTACCGCGGTACAGCGTCCAGCGGATGACCCCAACTCGGATATTACCACCACACATTTTGACTTCCACTCCCTGCACGACACCATCCTGAAACTCGATGAGCTGGGACACGATGTGCCGACCATGTACAAATATTTGGAAGATATGACCGGTATCAACGTGAATGACATCCCGATGAGTGATCCAGCGGTGATGAGTCTGTTTACATCGCCTGAGGCGCTCGGCGTGACTGAACAGGAGATCGAATGCAATACTGGCACGCTCGCGCTGCCCGAAATGGGAACAAACTTTGTGCGCGGGATGCTGATTGAATCCCAGCCTAAGCAATTTTCCGACCTGCTCCAGATTTCTGGGCTTTCGCATGGAACCGATGTCTGGCTGGGCAATGCGCAGGAGCTGATCCGCAGCAAAACCTGTACGATTTCCAATGTAATCGGTACCCGTGACAGTATCATGACTTATCTGCTCCACAAGGGTTTGGAGCCCAAGATGGCGTTTAAGATTATGGAGATCACCCGAAAGGGAAAGGCGCCAACGCTATTGACTGAGGAGCATATGACGGCTATGAAGGAGCATGGGGTTCCACAATGGTATATTGACAGCTGCCTCAAGATCAAATATATGTTTCCGAAAGCGCACGCGGCGGCATATGTTATCGCCTGCATCCGCCTCGGCTGGTTCAAGGTGCATCGTCCGCTGGAGTTCTATGCAGTTGTCTTTACCGTCCGCGGCGGGGATTTGGATGCAGAAGCTGCCGTTGTGGGCAAGCAGTTGACCAAGACGCGGATGCAGAGCCTTTTGCAGATGGGTAACGAGCGTACGGCAAAGGACGAAAGCGTCCTGACAACATTGCAGATTATTTATGAATGCCAGGCCCGTGGGGTTAGTTTTCTGCCAGTCGATCTCTATAAATCCCACTACAATGTCTATCAGGTAGAGGATGGCAAGATTCGCCTGCCTTTTATGGCGCTGAAAGGGGTAGGGGAGGCCGCAGCGAAAAGCCTTTGGGAAGCTGCGCAGAAGGATGTTTTCATCTCTGCGGACGATATTTCCAACCGCGCCGGGGTTTCCAAGTCAGTGATCGAGATGCTGCGCACTTCCGGTGCGCTGGGAGATCTGCCCGAAACTTCACAGGTCAGCTTTTTTTAAAAAACAGGGTTGCTTTTAAGCAACCCTGTTTTTGAATCTATAGTTATATTCCATATTCTGGTTTGACAGAAAACTTTTCTTCTAAAGCCTTGACGGCAGCATCACAGCTGCTTTTGGGCACCAGCAGAGAAATTTCTACCTCACCAGTGCTGATCAGGGTCAGCTCGGCGTCTATTTCGGAGATGGCTTCGATTGCCGAAGCAGCGACACCGTACATCTCCCGCATCTCCTCACCATAAAGCTGGATTTTACAGTTTCCGTTGCTTACCATCGGTTTGATATCAGGATGGGTTTCGCGGAACTGGTTAATCAGTTCAAGCACCTCGACGAGCTGTTCCGAACGCAGAGTAAACGAAAGACCGATTAGATGTCCTTGCGGGGCGGTCTGGCTGATCATGTCCAGATTGACTTTGGCGTTGGCCAGACGAGTGAAAATCGAAGCAAGAGTTGCAATGTCACTCGGAATCCGCTGGAAACTGACTAGTGCAATCTCGTCACAGACCGAAATTTTGGATACGCCGTTCATAAGTAAGCTCCTTTCAAATGATATGGCCCATATTATACAGGCCATTTGGCTGGTCACAGAGGAAAAGCGCGGCGTTGATGCTTCCAACAGCGAAAACCTCTTTGCTTGCTGCTGAATGGGAAAGGGTCAAAACTTCATCGCGTCCAGCGAAGATGATCTCATGCTCTCCGACAATCGTGCCGCCGCGTACCGCATGTAAACCGATCTCGTTGGAGGAGCGTTTTTTTCGTACTGCATGGCGGTCGTAGATATATTGTGGTGTTTCCGGAAGAACCTCTGAAACCGCATCCGCCAGCATCAATGCAGTGCCACTGGGAGCGTCAATCTTCTGATTATGATGTTTTTCGATGATCTCAATGTCGAATTGTCCCCCCAAAACCTCCGCTGCTTTTTTCGCCAGCTCCGCCAGCAGATTGACCCCTAGAGACATATTGGCAGTAAAAAAGAGGGGGACTTGTTTGGAAGTCTGCTGAATCTGCTCTATCTGATCGGAGGAAAGCCCGGTGGTGGCAATCACTGCCGGAATATGACGTTCTACCGCATAGGCGAGCAGGGGAGCCAGTGTGCTGGGATGGGAAAAATCAATTATAACATCTGCGTCTACCTCACATTCAGCCGGTTTGGTGAAAACAGGAAATGCGTTACGGCTGTTATTTCCTGTAATGTCAATTCCTGCAACAATGGTGCAGTCACTGCGGTCTTTCACACAGGCAGCAACCATCTGCCCCATCTTTCCATTACAACCTGATAAAATGATCCTTTTCATTTAGACCTCCTACTATTGCTTCCTGCAAACTCGGCATATCCTTCTGATTGATATTTGGTCCAGATAAGATTAGAAACCATCAACATCGTCAAAAATATGCAGCCAGTCCAGGACGTTCCCCAGCCCATCCTGTATTCCCTGTCTTTTATCTTTTTAAAGACAGTAGAAGATCAGATGATATGGGCATGTTTCATTTCCTGTTCAAGCAGTGTTTTCTGCACGTCAGAAAGTTCGGCAAGCGGCAGACGGCAGATGCCAGCATCCCAACCCATCAGATTCACCGCATGTTTAACCGGGATTGGATTGACATCACAGAACAATGCATTGATCAGGCCCAACAACTGAATCTGGAGTGCCGCGCTTTCCTTGACTTTTCCATCAAAGTAGAGCTGGCAGATTTCGTGCGTCTGGCGAGGGGCTACGTTCGACAGAACAGAAATGACCCCTTTTCCGCCAAGGGAGAGAATCGGAACAATCTGGTCGTCGTTGCCCGAATAGATGTCGAGAGCGTCGCCGCAGAGATACCGGATTTCCGCAATCGCAGAGAGATTGCCGCTCGCCTCTTTGGTTGCGACAATATTGGGATGTTTGGAAAGCTCCAGATAGGTCTTGGGCTGGATTCCCATACCCGTACGGCTTGGAACGTTGTAAAGAATGATTGGCAGGTCAGTCGCATCCGCAAGGGTAGTGAAATGCCGGACCAATCCCGCCTGAGAGGTTTTGTTGTAGTAGGGAGTAACCTGCAGCAGAGCATCTGCGCCCGCCTGTTTGGCCTCCTTGGAAAGCCAAACAGCATAGTCGGTGTGGTTGCTCCCCGCACCTGCGACAACCGGAACCCGCCCAGCTACATGCTCAACGGCGAACCGTACCGACTCCACATGCTCCTCATCAGTGAATGTGGATGCCTCGCCGGTTGTGCCTGCCACGACGATCGCATCCGAACCATTCTCAATCTGGTAGTCGATCAGTTTGCCAAACAGCTCCCAGTCGATCGACTGATCAGGACGCATAGGAGTAACGATCGCAACGCCAGCACCGGTAAAGATGGTCTTTTTTTTCATTTGTTACAGACAACCTTTCTATCATCAAATTACTGAAAAACCTTCAGGATATGTTTGCCAACCTATGGCACTTTACACCGCAGAATATCGCTGAAAATGGTTCCAATCTGGATCATATCATTGGGAAAAATACACTTTGTATTCCTGCATTTCTTTACCAAATATCGCAAAATCATAGATTTTTAAATCTCCTCAACCCTGTCGGAAAGCAAGAGCCAAATTCTTTGTCAAGTAGAAGAGATTGACAGCCTTTCAAGCAGACTTTCTACCGGAAAAAGCCCCCAAAGAGGGAATACAGAGCTTTAAAACTACCATTAACAACTGCACTTTTGCCAAGAGTGATACCTGATCTCCTCAAAATGTGAAAACATACCCAAATGAGATGTTCTATTTTGCTTGTAGCTGTCCGATTTTAGCATAGAACCCCAAATTTCCCATGTTTTCGAGCAAAAATCAACATGATGTTTTACGATATCACTATATCATTATTCCATCTGGATACCACAAAAGAATCTATCCTTAGTGTATTTCTACAAAACTTTCAGATGGAAAAAGGATAGAAGTTTTCAGGTCCCTCCGCTTCAGTCGAGATATCCTTTTGCAGCAAGCAGCTCTGCCAGAAGGACGCCGCCGCCCGCTGCACCACGCAAAGTGTTGTGGGATAGGCAAACAAACTTGTAATCATACTGGGAATCCTCCCGCAGACGGCCCATCGAAACCGCCATGCCATTTTCAAGCATCCGATCAAGCTTGGTCTGCGGACGATCGTTCTCCTCAAAATAATGCAAGAACTGTTTGGGCGCGCTGGGAAGCTCCAGTTTCTGGGGAGCCCCTGCAAACTGTGCCCATCTTTCCTTGATCTGGTCTATCGTCGGCTTTCGATCAAAGCTGACAAACACTGCGGCCATATGGCCATCTGAGCAGGCGACCCGCAGACATTGTGCAGTGATTGATGGGGAAGTGGCAGGGACAATCTGGTCTCCTTCCATCCTGCCCCAGACTTTGAGCGGTTCCTGCTCGCTTTTCTCCTCTTCACCACCGATATAGGGGATCACATTGTCAACCATCTCGGGCCACCGTTCGAATGTTTTTCCAGCTCCGGAAATTGCCTGATAAGTACAGACCAGCACTTTAGAAACCCCAAACTCTTCCATCAACGGATGGAGGGCAGGAACATAGCTTTGGATCGAGCAATTGGATTTTACCGCGATAAAGCCACGTTTGGTACCCAACCGTTTCCGCTGCGCAGGAATGATCTCTGTATGGGAAGCATTGACCTCGGGAACAATCATCGGAACATCCGGTGTGGAACGGTTCGCGGAATTGTTCGAGATGACCGGACATTCTGCTTTTGCATAGGCCTCCTCAAGGGCTTTGATTTCCTCTTTCTTCATATCAACTGCACAGAAGACAAAATCCACCTGGGGTACGACTTCATCCACCTTGGAGGCGTCCAGCACAATCAGATTTTTTGCAGACTCCGGCATCGGAAAAGGCATTGCCCAGCGGGAACCGACCGCTTCTTCATATGTTTTCCCTGCGGAGCGCGGGGAAGCAGCAACGACCTTTAACTGAAACCACGGATGGTTCTCCAGGAGAGAGACAAACCGTTGCCCAACCATGCCTGTTGCACCGATGACGCCAACTCTAAACTGCTTCATAATCTCTAAACATTCCTTTCCGCTCGATCCGCGAATGTGTGGCTGTCGACCAGACCGCGGCGCACTTTCGCTGGAAGAATAAAAAAACCGGTTGAAAACCGGCGTATTTTACAATATAATAGGATTCGTCAGTTGAACGCGCGGCAACAGCAGATACCCATTGCCTGTGCCTCCCCATAGCGCTCCATCATACTGCAATGATGACAGTGGCACCCCTTTTCGGAAGTACCCCCAGAGGCGCGCCCGCCAAGCGCATCCCCTTCGGCGTCTGTCCCTTTCTCCGGCCCTTTAAACGACTTTGGCAATCTGATGCCCGGTTACTGATGAAAGACGCGCCTCTACCGGTTTGGTTTATCAAAATTATATTAGCATCTCATCAGCCGTATGTCAATCAATTTGGACGATTGCTGTGATAAATTGTTTAATGCAACAGAATATTGGAGGAACCCATGAAAAAATCTGACTTTTTTTTCGATCTCCCCGAAGAGCAGATCGCGCAGACCCCGGTCGAACCCCGAGATCATTCCCGGATGCTTTGTCTCGAACGGGGGAGCGGCAAACTTCACCACCAGCATTTTTATGATCTTCCAGCGTTTTTGAAACCGGGGGATACGCTGGTCATCAACACATCACGAGTCATTCCTGCGCGTCTGTTCGGTATCAAAGAAGGGTCCGGCGGGGCAATGCAGTTCCTGTTGCTCGCTCAGAAGGAGCAGGATATTTGGGAAGTGATGGTGAGGCCGGGAAAAAAAGCGAAGCCTGGTGCACGTTTTGTATTTGGGGAGGGCCTGTTGACCGCAGAGGTTCTTGAGGTAGTCGAGGGCGGAAACCGGCTCGTTCGGATGGAATATGAGGGGACAAGCATCTATCCGGTGCTTGAACGGATTGGAACTATGCCGCTGCCACCCTATATTACTGCTGCTTTGCGTGACCGGGAGCGTTACCAGACCGTATACGCCAAACAACTCGGTTCGGTTGCAGCACCAACCGCAGGACTGCATTTTACCACTAAACTTCTCGATGAACTGCGGGAAAAGGGGATCAATATTGCGGAAGTGACGCTGCACGTCGGGATTGGGACGTTCCGCCCGGTCAAAGTTGAGGAGATCACCCAGCATTATATGCATTCGGAGCACTATTCCATTTCCAAACAAACTGCTGACTTGGTTAACCATACCAAACAAAATGGCGGTCGTGTAATTGCAGTTGGAACAACAAGCTGCCGAACCCTAGAATCGGTCGCCTCCAAATGGGGGGAGATCCGCGCGGATGAAGGGGACACCAGCATCTTTATCTATCCGGGATACCAGTTCAAAGTTCTGGATGGTCTGATAACCAATTTCCATCTGCCGGAGAGCACCCTGATTATGTTAGTCAGTGCGTTTGCAGGTTATGAACATACGATGCAGGCATATCGAACAGCTGTTGCCGAAAAGTATCGTTTTTTCAGTTTCGGGGATGCAATGCTGATCCTATAGATTGTAGCTTCAGCTCCTTTGACTCTCGTTCTTTACCATTATATTGTATCTGTTTTTTTCTGTGAAACTGGCAGGGGAATGGGAGAGCGATTTTTGGTATACCAAAAACTGTTGACAGGAATTTGAAATATGGTATACTAAATTATAAATAAGGCTTATGGTTTTAATGGAGGGCAAACGGTGTGGAGAGCGTACAGCTTTTAGCGATTGACAAAAATGAAACCTACTCAGAAAAAGTATATCGACAGTTGAAACAGCTCATTGTGACCAATCAGATCAAACCAGGAGAGGCTCTGAATGAGCGTGAGCTGGCGGATTCTTTGGCTGTAAGCAGGACCCCGATCCGGGATGCATTGAGAACGTTGGAACAGGAAGGCTGGATTGCCAAGAAAGGCAAACAGAAGGTGATCAGCCTGTTGACTTGGAAAACGGTGCAGGAGCTTTTGGAAATTCGTCTTCCGTTGGAACTGATGTCCTATGATCTGGCGATCAAAAAGATCACAGAACAGGATATTGAGATGCTCCAGAATTTGACAGACGAAATGCGTGTAACAACCAAAGCAATAGACCCGGCCGAATATTATGAGTTGATGACAAAGGACATCGAAGTTCATATTCAGATCGCCCGCATCTCCAAAAATACCAAGGTGATTCAGATGATTTCTGATCTGGGAGACCAACTCATCCGGACTTCGGTGCTTTCGCTCCAATATGGAGATCTGCCGATTGAAGAATATCCCAGCAGGCATATGCGCTTGCTGGAGTGCCTGAGAAAAAAGGACTACGATGTGGGAAGGGAAACCCTGAAAGAACATATTGCCACTTGGGAAAGCCATCTAAAAAAGATTCCCAATATTTTGAGGGTAGATCACGAAGAAAACTTGATCTTTTGAAGACCGAGCGTTCTTACCATAAAAGTTAAAAAAAATTCGTGAAAGATAACAAAAAGAGAATCAAGTAAAAGAAATAGCTTGTATTATTTTTTGAAATATGGTACATTATTGATGTGGTTTTGGTATACCGAATTCGAAATATCATCCTTAGAGGGAATGGATATAAGTATTTGCCAAAGAGAGGAGGTTTTCGCTATATTTTGGTATACCGAATACGATATGCAGAATACTATATGGGTGAACTGAAGAAACTATGGAAGAAAAGGAGATTCGAAATGAAAAAGATTCTTGCATTAGGTCTTGCCCTGTCTCTCACTTTGGGGCTCGCTGGTTGTTCCAGTGGTTCCTCCACCCCGTCCAGCAGCGGTTCCACATCTGGAGCGCCCGCTTCCAGCGCGGCAGCCGAAGAAGAAAAGTCCTATACGCTGAAGTTCAGCGACCAGAACGCAGAGGGTACCCCGGTCATTACCTGGGCACAGAAGTTTGCCGAACTGCTGAATGAAAAAACCGATGGGACTCTGACAGTAGAGATTTATCCCAACGCTTCACTGGCTGCCTACGATATGGAGCCGCTGCAGAGCGGGATTTGTGACTTTACCCAGTATGTGCCGTCTTCCGCCTCCGACCTGGACTCTCGGCTGGGTGCCTTCGATGCTCCTTATCTGTATGAGAACGAGGCGCACCGCCAAGCGACCTTTGATTATCGCAGTGAGCCGATGAAGACAATCAATGAAAGTCTGAAAGACAGTAACGCAATTCTGCTGGGTTCCTTCTGCTCCGGTTACAGACAGGTGACCTGCAACTTTGAGATCAAGACGCTGGACGATATGAAAGGTGCCAAAATCCGTGTTGTTCCCAGCGACCTGTATCTGCAGCTGTTCCAGGCTTTTGGCGCGGCGGCAACCCCAATGAACTTCTCGGAAGTATCCACCGCTCTGATCACCAACGTAATCGACGGCCAGGAAAATCCTCTGAGCGTTATCTGCACCAACTCCCTGTACGAAATTCAGAAGTATCTGGTCATGACCAACCACATGCCGACAAACCACGGCCTTTGGATGAACTACAACACCTACAGCAAGCTCTCTGAGCGTCAGCAGCAGGCATGTTGGGATGCAGCATATGAGGCTTCCATTTGGATGGATGGGCAGATCGCTGAGGCTGAGGAAGAGTACAAGCAGACCTGCATTGATAATGGTATGACGGTCATCGACGAAGAGAGCGGTCTGGACATTGCAGCGTTTCAGGCAGCAGGTATGACCATGTACGATGCCTTTGCAGAGGATTGGGGCGATATGGTAGATCTCATCAAATCGGTTCAGCACTGATGAATCTGAGAACAGACAGATGGGAGAACTATTATGGCAAGTAAACTATGGAATTATGCAAGGAAAATAGTAACCAGCATTTCCGGATTGTCCTGCCTGATGATTGGCTTTTGCATCATCGCACAAATATTCTGCCGTTTCTTTTTGGGGATCGCATTGACATGGAGCGAAGAGATTGCACAGGTTGGCATGATTTTGATGGTCTTTCTGGCACTGGCAGAGGTCGAGTCCGGAGACGAGCACCTGAAGGTAGAGATTTTATTTTCTGTCTTTCCGAAACTGTCCTTCGGCATGACAATGGTAGGTAAGCTGCTGACGCTGGTCTATAGCGGTATCATCCTTTACAGCGGCTGTTTGATGCTTCCTTCAGTTCAGCGCACGCTGGCAAAAGCAAGTAAGTTTCCGATCCGCTATCTGTATTATGCCATGCTGCTCGGCATCCTGTTCTGGATGATTCAGACGGTCATCAACATGGTAAAAATGGTGAAGGAGAGGGGGGCTCAGAAGTGATCGCAGCGTTGTTGATTGGGTTTGTCGTCCTGTTGGGCGTCGGTGCACCGATTGTAGTGGCTATGGGCCTGCCCGCCGCATTTTACTTTATCGCGACCGGCACCACCTTGTCTACTATTACTTATTCGTTTTATCAGTCTTTATATAGCTTTAACATGTTGGCAGTGGCGATGTTCCTGTTGATGGGCAATCTGGTTACCGAATTTGGCGAGACCGAGCGAGCCTTCCGTTTTGCCCGCACAATATCAAGAGGGAAAAAAGGCTATTCGTCCAAGATCGCGGTTATCTTGAACCTGATTTTTGCAGGTATGTCTGGAGCGTCGATCTCCGCTGTTTGTGGGCTTGGCCCCATGATGGTAGAGGAGATGGACGGCGAGGGGTATGATCGGGGCTATGCCTCTGCCATGACAATCGCAGCCAGTACAGTTGGTCCGGTATTCCCGCCCAGTATCCCTCTGGTTCTGTACGCCACCATTGCCAGTATATCCAGCACGAAGTCCCTGTTGTCCGGGCTCGTTCCTGGTGTAGTGCTGAGCGGCTGTCTGTTTGTATGGGTTCTGTTTACCCACAAAAATCACTTCAACCATGAGCCTATTCCGCGCCCGGAAGAAACCGAGACGACAAGCAAGCTGTTTTTGGATGCGTTCCCCATCATGCTGGCACCGGTACTGATCCTAATTACCATGCTGATGGGCGTGTTCAGCCCCGGCGAAACCGGCGCGATGGCAGCTCTTTACATGATTGTGCTGGGTATTCTGCACAAAACTTTCACCCTCAAAGGATTATGGAACTCGGTTTGGAGCACGATTAAGTCCTGCTCTTCCATTCTGATTCTGCTGGTGGCTGGAGGTACCTTTACAAAGGCGCTCATGCTCGAAAAACTCCCTGATCGAATCATGTCGTTGCTTGGCGGCGCAATGGAGCATCCTTTTGTTGTCCTGCTGATTATTAACTTTGTGCTGCTGATTATGGGGATGTTCATGGAGAGCAACAGTGCACTGATTCTAGCGGCTCCGATCATTCTTCAGATCACCAATATGTTGGGCTTTGACCCGCTGCACATTGGCGTCATGATCGTGCTGAATCTGATGATTGGCCTGTCTACCCCGCCTTTCGGACTCTGCATCTATGCGGTAGCCCGTGTTGCAAAAGTTCCGTCGGAAAGTGTAATCCGCAATGTGGTTCCTCTTTATATTCCGCTGGGAGTAGCGCTGATGGCAGTGACCTTTATCCCTGCGTTGAGCACCTGGCTGCCTAATTTTGTATTTTCCACATTCCTGGCATAAAAACCGGGGCGGTATGAATAACAACAATAAGATTGATGATTTCAGGAGGTATTTTTATGGATCTCGAGAAACTGTTTGAACGTGCACTGAAAACCGATCCCGCACAGATTGGACACCATGTTCAGGGTGGCTTTATGGATGCCAGCATCAAGCCAATCAGCGAGGACATCAAGATGATTGGCCCGGCTTTCACCATCCGCCTGCCTGGAAACGACAATGCGATGCTCTACTACGCCATGAAGCGTGCACCCAAAGGATCTGTGGTTGTGATCGACCGCATGGGTGACAAACGTGTGGCCTGTGTAGGTGAAATGGTTGTACAGGCTGCCCGCAGCCTTGGATTGGCAGGTATTGTAGTAGACGGCCCCAACACGGATACCCGTCCGATCAAAGCGATGGGCTTCCCGCTGTTCTCCACAGGGCGCGCTGCTGTCACCAACACCCTAAAAGGGATTGATGGAGAATACAATGTCCCTGTTAACTGTGGTGGGGCGGTTGTTTGCCCTGGTGACATCGTTTATGGAGATGTAGATGGCGTTATTGTAGCTCCAGCAGAGCGCTTCGAAGAACTGGTTGAGAAAGCGGAGGCCGCTGACCGCAACGAAGTCCTGTGGAGAAAGAGCTTTGCGGAAGGTAAATATCTGTCCGATCTGGTCAACTTCGATCGTCTGGTGGAAGAAGGCGTCAAGGGGAAGATCGGGGAACTGATGAAAGTAGACTAATTTCTGAAGGAGGATTTTTTGTGCAGCGTCAAAGCACCTTTGTGATGGCTCAAATGGCTTCGGAAGGGTCGCCCGAGGTCAACCTGGAAAAGGCAAAAAAGGCGATTGAGAAAGCCGTATCTCTATACCATCCCGATGTGGTGATCTTTCCCGAACTCTATATGAGCCTTTTTCCCTCTGGAACCGCTCATGAAATTGCCCTCGCAACCGCTCAACCGCTGGATGGCCCGTTTGTTATCCAGATGCGCGAGCAAGCCCGTCAGCATGGGATCTGGCTGATTTTCGGCATGAACGAGGCGGTAGAGGCATCGGACGATCATCGCAATTACAATACCACTTTGGTAATCAATTCGGAAGGGGAGATCGTCTCCACCTACCGCAAAACCCACCTTTATGACGCTTTTGGCTATAAGGAGTCGGACACCATCAAGGCTGGAGACCGGTTCTTTGAGCCTATCGAAACACCCTTTGGAAAAATCGGGCTGTTTGTATGCTATGAGGTTCGCTTCCCAGAGGTTGCCCGCTATCAGCGCTCTAAGGGTGCTGACATCATCGTGATGCCCACAGCCTGGATGGCAGGTAAACTGAAAAGCCACCATTTCCGCACCTTGATTACCGCACGTGCAATTGAAAATACGGTTTATATGCTGGCCTGTGACCAGTGTAATGCAGACACGATTGGAGAGAGTGTAGCGGTGGATCCGATGGGTGTCCCCATCGCCAGCGGCGGTGAATCCGAAGAACTGCTGGTGGCTCGTATTGATCTGGACCGAGTAGAGGCCGTACGCGCAAAGCTGCCCGCTTACAAGGATCGCAGACCCGAGTTATATACCATTTAACCGCGGACTGACAACTTGCAAGGTTTCTTCTTCCTTTTCTCTTTATCAGTTGCCGCACAAAGGGCATGGAAATGCCCTTTGTGCGCATAGTCAAGCATATTCAGGAAATTTGTGAATGCGTTTGGCTATGCGCATGTTGTCTGGGGAGGTGTTGAAGATGGCGTCTGAGGAGATGCTGAGCGTGGGGATTGATATCGGGACCTCTACGACACAGGTCATCTTCAGCAAGCTGACGATGGAGAACACGGCCAGCTATTTCTCTGTACCACGGGTATCCATTGTAGATAAGGAGCTGGTCTATCAAAGCAGAATCTACCGCACCCCGCTCCGGGATCGCATTTTTCTGGATGGGGAGGGCATCGGCGAGATTGTTGCAAAAGAATTTGACAGCGCAGGGGTTTCTCCGTCGGACACCCGGACAGGCGCCGTCATCATCACAGGGGAATCCGCCCGAAAAGAGAATGCCTCGATTGTTCTGGAGCAGTTAAGCGGGTTTGCGGGGGAGTTTGTCGTGTCCACAGCAGGACCCGATCTGGAGGCAATCGTGGCCGGAAAGGGCAGTGGGGCACAGCAATACGCAAAAGTAAATGGCTGTTACACCGCGAATCTGGATATCGGAGGGGGGACAAGCAACATTGTCCTGTTTGCTCCGGATGGACGCACAGTAGCAAAAGGCTGTCTGGATATCGGGGGCAGACAGATTTGCCTGTCCAGCGAATGGACAGTGACTTATTGCAGTCCAAGTGCCCGCTGCATCGCGGAAAGTCTGGGGCTGCAGCTATCGGAAGGGCTTCCGGCTTCGCCTGTGGATGTCCGGCAGGTCTGCCAGAGGATGGCACAGCTGCTGGAACAGCTGCTGCTGGGAGAGGAATCTCCGCTCTTACATAAGATACAGACTGCTGGCAGCAGCCAGTTCGTGCCGCCCTATCCGGTGCAGGCGGTGTGCTTTTCCGGCGGTGTGGCAGACTGTATCCGTCACAGCGGCCAGGATGCACTTCAGTATGGGGACATCGGTGTCCTTCTGGGCCAAGCGATCCGTGAAAGCGGCCTGTTTCAGCGGTTCCGGATGGTGGATGCCCAAGAGACGATTCGCGCAACTGTGGTGGGCGCAGGCAGTTATACGACCAGTGTATCGGGCAGCACCATCACCTATGACCCCGGTCTGCTTCCACAGAAGAACCTGCCAGTACTCAAGCTGACAGACCGGGAACAGACACGCTGCATCCAGGGAGACTGGATGATTTTGAATGAGCGGATCGCGTGGTTTATGAAGCAGACCGACAGCCGACGTTTTTTGTTGGCATTGCCGGGCAAGGCGGATCCCTCGTATGAGGAAATCAGACAGCTGGCAGATGCACTCTCACGAGCCTGTGAACAGGCGCTATATCCGGAGGAAGCGCTGTTTCTGGCAGTGGAACGGGATATGGCCAAAGCGCTTGGACAGCAGATTCGCCTTCGTTTCCCAAAACGGGGATTGGTCGTGATCGACTCAGTGCAGCTGGAGCAGAACGATTATCTGGATATGGGACGCCCAGTAGTGGATGGCCTGGCCATACCAGTGGTCGTCAAAACATTGATTTTCGGATGATGGAGGAACCCCTATGAGTTATCGGGTGCTGCTGTCAGGACAAAATTTTGTGTTTGACAGTGTAAAAGAGGTGCTGGCGAAAGCCAATGAAGAAAAATCCGGGGATACCCTGGCGGGTGTAGCTGCCAGATCGGATATGGAGCGCATTGCGGCCAAAGAAGCCTTATCAGATATGCTGTTGAAAGACCTGCGGGAAAATCCGGTTGTTCCATACGAGCAGGACGACGTGACGAGAATAAACCAGGACAGCTTGAATGAGGTGGTCTATGACCGGATCAAAGGCTGGACGGTGGCAGAGCTTCGCGAATGGATTCTGTCCAACGAGACAACCGAAAACCAGCTGCGGGATATTTCCCGGGGATTGACTGCGGAAATGGTGGCGGGTACTGCCAAATTGATGAGCAATCTGGACCTGATTTATGCGGCATCCCGGCTTCAGGTTCCGGCCCGCTGCAACACCACCATCGGATTGCGTGGAACACTGGCTACCCGTCTCCAGCCCAACCATACCACCGACAGCGTGGAAGGGATCACTGCATCACTGTTTGAAGGGCTTAGTTACGGCTGCGGTGACGCTTTGATTGGTCTGAATCCGGTCAATGATACGGTATCCAGCCTGAGCGAGGTGCTCAAGCGGTTTGATGAAATCAAAAACCGGTTCGAAATCCCCACCCAGATTTGTGTGCTGGGGCACATCACCACCCAGATCGAGGCGGTGAAAAACGGGGCGCCGACCGACCTGATCTTCCAGTCGATCGCGGGCAGCGAAAAGGGCAATCAGGCATTTGGTTTTACAACCGACACCGTTATAGAAGCGCAGGAATTGCTGCGCCGGCATGGGACCGGAGCTGGACCGAATGTGCTGTATTTTGAAACCGGGCAGGGCAGCGAACTCAGCTCGGACGCCCACTATGGAGCGGATCAGGTGACGATGGAGGCACGCTGTTACGCCTATGCCCGGCAGTTCCGACCATTTATGGTCAATACGGTGGTCGGCTTTATCGGGCCGGAATATCTGTACGACAGCAGACAGGTCATTCGTGCAGGTCTCGAGGATCACTTTATGGGCAAGTTGTCCGGTGTGCCGATGGGGTGCGACTGCTGTTACACCAACCATATGCTGGCAGATCAGAACGATATTGAAAACCTGTCCCTCCTGTTGGGCGCAGCGGGAATCAACTATATTCTGGGGGTACCTACCAGTGATGACATTATGCTTAACTACCAGAGCAACGCCTATCATGATGTCGGAACCATCCGAAACATTCTTGGGAAGCGGCCGATTCCGGAGTTTGAGCAGTGGCTGGAAAAGATGGGGATTATGGAAGATGGGCGCCTGACCAGACGGGCAGGAGATCCCACTATTTTTACAAAAGGTAGGTGAGCGGGATTGGAAGCACAAACGATAGAACGGATTGTACAGGAAGTGCTGGCAGAACTAACGGCGAACCCCTCCTCCATCCAAACCAATGGAAAGGCTGGCTCTCCGGTACCACCTCCATTCCAGCCTCCTAGAAAGGAAAAATCTGCTTCACAGGCGGACGGGGGGAGAATGGTCTGCCAAGAGGCTGGAGTGGACATCACTTCACCCGATATAAAGGCCGTCCCGTTGTTAGAAGCCCCACAAGATCGAGAATCATTAGAGCGGATGATGCGCAGCACTCCAGCGCGTATTGGGGTGGGGCGGGCAGGTCCTCGACTAAAGACACAGACGCTGCTGACCCTGCGGGCTGACCATGCGGCGGCTCGAGACGCCGTGATGATGGATGTACCGGAACAGCTACTGGAACGTCTGGGACTCTTTTCGGTGCAGACCTGCTGCACAAGCAAGGATCAGTTTTTGACCCGACCAGATCTGGGGCGCCAGTTTTCCCTCGAGACGCTGGAAGAGATCAAACGGCGATGCAGAAAGAGCCCGGATGTGCAGATTTATACAAGCGACGGCTTGTCCTCTACTGCTATACAGGCAAATCTGGCTAATATCCTGCCGGTGTTGATGCAAGGTTTGGAAGCCAGAGGCTTGATAGTAGGCACACCGTTTTTTGTCCGGTTTGGCCGGGTGGCGGCGATGGACCATATCGCGCAGACTCTGGATGCCAAGGTGACCTGTGTGCTGTTGGGGGAGCGGCCTGGACTGGGGACAGCAGAGAGCATGAGCGCCTATCTGGCCTATCGGGCCACAGTAGGAATGCCCGAGGCTCGACGCACAGTGGTATCGAATATCCATCGGAACGGAATTTCCGCCGTGGAAGCGGGGGCCTATCTCTGTGATGTGATTGAGATGATATTGAAAGCAAAAGCCAGCGGCGTAGACCTGCGGAAAGGATGAGAAGATGAGGGGCGATCCAATTTCGGTATCCCTGCTGGGACTGCGGATGCTGCCCAATGCCGATCCTATATTGCGAAAACATCTGAATCTGCGGCCGGAAGACAGGAGCCTGGGCTTTCTGACCACCGATTGTGATGACGTATCTTATACTGCTCTGGATGAGGCCACCAAGAAAGCAGATGTTCATGTTGCCTATGCTCGGAGTATGTATGCTGGGGCGTCGAATGCCAGCACCAGGCTGGCAGGAGAGTTCATCGGTGTGCTTTCCGGACCGGACCCCGAGCAGGTACGGGCTGGTCTGGATGCAGCAGCGGAGTTTATACGGCATGGCGGGTGCTTCTACAGTGCCTGTACAGATGATTCGGTTGTCTACTTTGCGCACTGCATTTCCAGTACAGGATTCTACCTGTCCCATCAGGCAGGCGTGGAGGTGGGGACATCAATGGCTTACCTAATCGCCCCGCCGATGGAAGCCCTTCTGGGGCTGGATGCAGCGTTAAAGGCAGCGGAGGTAGAATTGTCGGTATTTTATGGACCACCTACCGAGACAAATTTTGCCGGTGGTCTTCTGACAGGAGAACAGTCCGCCTGTCAAGCGGCGTGCGATGCTTTCGCACAAGCGGTGTGTGATGCGGCACAGTTTCCTCAAAAGTTTTAATGAGAAAATACCTGAAGCAAGGCTTGCTACAAGTAGCCTCCTGCGGCAGGAACGCCGCAGACTTGAAAAGAATCAGACCCGTTATTTTCAAATGCTTCCATTATGAAGGAGTGGTTAACATGACACTGGATCGCGACCTACAGTCGGTTCAGGAGGTGCGGAATCTGGTGGCACAGGCAAAAAAAGCCGCTGCGCAGCTGGCAGAGTATTCTCAGGACCAGCTGGATGCCATTGTTGCAGCGATTGCAGAAGCCTGTGCCCAGAATGCTGAACGTTTGGCGAAGATGGCCTGCGAGGAAACCGGCTTTGGCAACTGGCAGGACAAAATATTGAAAAATCTGTTGGGCAGTACGGTGACCCACCAGTCGATCAAGGACCTGAAGGTGGTGGGGATACTCCGGGAGGACGAGGGACAGGGAATTTGGGAAATCGGGGTGCCGGTCGGCGTTGTGGCTGCATTGATCCCATCGACCAATCCGACCTCGACCGTAATGTATAAAACACTGATCTCCCTGAAGTCAGGAAATGCCATTGTCATCAGCCCGCATCCCGGGGCCAAAAAGTGCATCTGTGAAACTGTACAGTTGATTCAGGAGGCTGCCTGCAAGGCAGGCGCACCCGAAGGTGCGGTAGGATGTATCAGCCTAACTACGGTACAGGCGACCGATGCCCTTCTCAAAAATCGGGATGTGAGCCTGATTCTGGCTACCGGCGGCGAAGCAATGGTACGGGCAGCCTATAGTTCGGGAAATCCGGCGCTGGGGGTAGGGCCAGGAAACGGTCCGTCATTCATCGACCAGAGCGCTGACATCCCTCTGGCTGTCAAGCATATTTTCGACAGCAAAACCTTTGATAACGGCACCATCTGTGCGTCAGAACAGTCGATTGTCACCCTGTCCTGCATCGCGCAGCAGGTGGAGCAGCAGGTCAAAGCGCAGGGCGGATATTTTCTGGATGAGGAGCAGTCTCAAAAGGTTTCCCGGCTGTTGCTGCGGGCCAACAGTACGATGAATCCCCAGATCGTAGGCAAGCGGGCGGTGGAGATCGCAAAGATGGCGGATGTCAATGTCCCGGATGAAACCCGGGTGCTCCTGTCCAGGCAAACAGAGGTTTCCCGACAGAACCCCTATGCGCGGGAAAAGCTGTGCCCGGTTCTGGGGTACTATGTCCAGGACAGTTGGGAAGAGGCGTGCGACCTGTGTGTTGCAATCCTGCAAAATGAAGGGGCGGGTCACACTATGACTATCCACGCACAGAATCAGGAAGTCATTCGGGCATTTGCCAGAAAAAAGCCGGTTTCCCGTCTGCTGGTCAATACGCCCGGCGCACTGGGCGGCGTGGGTTCCACCACCAATCTTGCCCCGGCACTGACACTGGGATGCGGCGCAGTGGGAGGAAGCGCGACCTCGGACAATGTGACACCGAGACACCTGGTGAATATCCGGCGGGTGGCCTTTGGTGTACGGGAGCTGGAGGAGATCCGAGGAAACCATCCGGTGCCCGAAACAGCGTGTCAGAATGCTCCGATGCTGGAAAAATCCCCGCAGTCGTCGGAGCCGGTGACCCGCGCGGATGTAGAAGCGATCACCCGGGCAGTGCTGGCCCGGCTGGGTATGGCGTAATTGTTTAAGGAGGAATGGATGATGGCAGGAAATTTTCAGGCTTTGGGCATGGTTGAAACCAAGGGGTTAGTAGGTTCGGTTGAAGCGGCTGACGCGATGGTGAAAGCAGCCAATGTCAACCTGATTGGAAAAGTTCATGTAGGCGGCGGTCTGGTGACTGTTATGGTGCGCGGAGATGTCGGAGCGGTAAAATCAGCTACTGATGCGGGTGCGGCAGCGGCCTCCCGTGTGGGGGAATTGGTATCCGTACATGTCATACCCCGCCCGCACGAGGAAGTCGAGCGGATTCTCCCTTCTCTTGAGAGTGGGGACAGATAGAACACCATAAGTCTATACAGTATACAGAAATGAAATGAGATACAGGAGGAACTGAAAATGGCAGAAAATTTACAGGCTTTGGGTATGATCGAGACAAAGGGGCTGGTTGGTTCGATTGAGGCAGCAGATGCGATGGTAAAGGCAGCGAATGTGAACCTAATCGGTAAAGTCCATGTGGGCGGCGGTCTGGTAACGGTGATGGTGCGGGGAGATGTCGGTGCTGTCAAAGCGGCAACCGATGCCGGAGCAGCTGCGGCATCGAAGGTCGGTGAGCTGGTCTCCGTCCATGTGATTCCCCGTCCGCATGGAGAGGTGGAGCTGATTCTGCCTACCCTGAACTAAAAACGGCTGTGACATGAAAATCTTGACCGAAGCCGATCTGCGCAGTGCCTGTCTGACTGGGAAGGTACGGGAGTACAGTGTGGAACCGGGTACCTATGTCACACCGCTGGCGCGGGAATTTCTAAAGGATCGAAAAATCACCCTGACAGAGAAAAAAAACGTGCAGGAAATGCCCCGAGAGCCAGTTGTGAACCGGGGAGCTGCGACCTACCGCGATGCCTCAACCGGCATCACCTATGCCGAAAAACCGGAGCACATGACCCATCTGCGGGGCAATCTGTTGGTGGAGAAAACCCATCCGCGCATTGCATTGCGCGGGGCGCTGGACTCGTTTCAGGCCGAGCTGCTGGAAACCCAGTTCCTATTTGCTGAAGCTGGGAGAACCCCTATAGCGGAAGCGCTGGAGGACATCCTGAGCTATGTTCGTGCGATTTTGGGGGCAGAGGTACAGGACAGGTTGCTGGAAGATCAAAAACTGTTCGAGATGGATGCGGAGCAGATCCGGGATTTTTCTCATCACATTCCCGAGCGGCTAGGAATTCCCCATCCGGTGTTAAACTACCGGATGGGAGAACCAGTGCTTCTGTTGAACCGGCTGCGAACCCAGATCAGGGAGTGTGAACTGGCCGCTGTTTCGGCATTCGGGTCGGAACGTCAGGATCTGGTTCAGGCGCTGAACCGCTTGTCCAGTGCCATTTATATCCTGATGTGCCGGGAGATTGCCCGGCAAAAGGAGGGAAAAGAATGACACAGCAGGAGATACAGAGCATCGTTGCTCAGGTAGTAACCCGCTGTCTTCAAAAACAGGAAGGACCTCAGCAGATGTGCGCAGTTTGGAATGAAATACCTGCGGAAGCATCTGCGCGTCATGTCCATCTGACCCGCGAGTCGGTGGAAGCCCTGTTTGGGAAAGGGGCAGCACTCACCAAGCGCAGGGATTTATCCCAGAAAGGCGAATTTTTGAGTGAACAGCGTGTTCGGGTGGTTACCCCAAAGGGAGAGCTCTCCAATGTGGCGGTATTGGGACCCGAGCGGTCAGCCGTTCAGGTGGAGCTGTCTCGGTCAGACTGCCGGGTATTGGGGATACAGGCCCCGGTGCGCCTGTCTGGAAACCTGTCAGGGGCGGCGGATGTCTATCTGATCGGCCCGAACGGGATGGTACAGGCAGATGGGAGCGCGATTGTCGCAAAAGCGCATATCCATTTGCCGCCAGATGAGGCTGTCCGCAGGGGGCTGCATGATGGCCAGCTTGTCAGCGTCCGGATGGAAAGCAGCCGTCCTCTGACTTTTGAGGGGATCGAGATACGGGTGAAGGATTCCTTTACACCAGCACTCCATATTGATCTGGATGAGGCTAACGCCTGTGCTCTGGATAGCCAGACCCGGGCGATTATCCTTTCAGGAGAGCGGGAGCCTCTCCCAATATTCCCCGGGAAACAGACACAGGAAGCAAAAAAGGAGCCGGTGGAGATTCCCAAACTGGTGACCGAACAAGTGGCGCGCTGTCTGACAGCGCAGTGCCAAGGGTCGCTGATACTAAGCAGAAAGACGATCCTGACCCCCTCGGCGATGGATGTATTCCGTCAGTCGGGAATCTGCATAGAACGCGAATGAGGGATGTGTAAACAATGACAGTCTGCACAGTGGTTGGTCATGTCTGGGCTACGAAAAAGGAGAACAGCCTGAGTGGATTAAAGTTGATGGTGGTGAGAGAAGAGCGCGGTGGACGCAAAACCTCCGCGGAGTATGTAGCGGCCGACCTGGTCGGCGCCGGGATCGGGGAGCGGGTATTGGTGGTCAGCGGAAGCACTGCCCGCCGGGCCTGTGGAGGAGACGAGCGGATGGTGGACAGCGCGATTGTGGGAATCATCGACAGTCTGGAGGTGGATCGTGAGCAGGCCGGCAAGTGAGAAAAATGGGGTGGATGTGATCTCTGCCATACAACGTGCGGGTATCGTGGGCTGTGGAGGTGCTGGATTTCCCACCCATGCCAAACTGAAAGGGGACATCCATCATCTGATTTTGAATGGAGCGGAGTGCGAACCTCTTCTGCGGACTGACCGGTATCTGATGATCCATCATGCCGCACAGATTGTATCTGCTGCCACAGCAGTCAAACAGGCGGTCGGGGCGCGGCAGTGTACGATTGCTCTCAAGGGCAGCTACCAGGAGGAAATCTCCTCTTTGGAACAGGCGATCCGGGAACAGGGTGCCCCAATTTTGATCCATAAAATGAAGAGTTTTTATCCTGCGGGAGACGAACAGGTGATCGTTGCCGAGGTGACACAGCAAGTAATCCCGCCGGCAGGCATCCCTCTGGATGTGGGGTGTGTTGTTTCCAATGTCGGGACCATGTATAATATAGCTCTGGCACTGGAAGGGAAGAACGTAACCCATAAATATCTTACGGTCTCCGGTATGGTGAAGAAGCCTACAGTGATCTGTGTACCTCTGGGAACCTCTTTTGCACAATGTCTGGAACTGGCGGGAGGTATCCCGGAGGGAGACTGGATGGCCATTGCGGGGGGACCGATGATGGGAAGACGGCTCACAAGGGATCAAGCGCTGGAAGCCTCAGTGATTAAGACCACATCTGGCATCCTGATTCTGCCCATTGACAGCCTTCCCGCCAGAAAGGAACAGATCACCCTTCTGCATATGTATCAGCGTGCCAGATCGTCCTGTATCCAGTGCCGCCGGTGTACGGATTTATGTCCCCGGCATCTTCTGGGACATCCGCTGGAACCGCATCGGATTATGCGCCAGATGGCGACGCTGGAATTGGATGGAAACACAACGGACAGCCGCATCCTGAAAAGTGCGGCATTATGCTGCGAATGTGGCATCTGCGAAACGTTTGCCTGTCCGATGCAGTTACAGCCCCGGCGGGTCAACGCGATGCTTAAGCAAGAGCTGGCCAGAGAAAAGGTGCGCTGGAACAAAGGAGAGGGACAGCAGGAACCATCCCTATGGCGGGAAGGACGAAAAGCACCTACCAAACGGGTTGCCGCTCGGGCAGGTGTACTGGAATATTACGATCGTTGTGGAACTGCCGGTTTGATGCAGGAGACACCTGATCAGGTGACACTGCCGTTACGGCAGCATATTGGCGCACCACCAACTGTATTGGTGACGGTGGGGGAACAGGTCTCGGCCGGGCAGTTGATTGCTGCTGCGCCAGAAGGGGCTTTGAGCGCCAACCTGCACGCCAGCATAGATGGTGTGGTTGTATCGGTTGGAGATGCCATCGTAATACGGAAGGAGGGATAAGGTCGGATGGAGACGATTGGATTTTTAGAGCTAAACAGCATTGCACAGGGAATTCAGGCTGCCGACACCATGCTGAAGGCGGCTGAAGTGAATCTGGTGTTTGCCAGAACGGCCTGCCCCGGAAAATATCATGTGATGCTGTCCGGCGATGTAGCTGCCGTTCAGGCCGCGATAGAAGCGGGACAATCGGCTGGTGGAGCCTGTGTGGTCGACTCGGTCGTGATTCCCCGGGTCCATCCTCAGGTGATCCAGGCGATCAATCAGGCTACCGAGCCAGGTGAAGTCAATGCGGTGGGAGTATTGGAATTTTTCAGTGTCACCGCGGCTGTTCAAGCGGCTGATGCGGCGGTAAAAGCAGCGGATGTGGAATTAGTAGACCTGCGTCTTGGACTGGGGATTGGAGGAAAATCCTTTGTGGTGCTCACCGGCGAGGTTGCTGCGGTACGGGAGGCGATATACTCTGGAGCGGGGATCGCTTCGGACAGTGGTATGCTGATGGGCAGTGTGGTGATTCCAAGTCCCAGACCGGAAGTGTTCCAGTCGCTCTATTGAGGGAGGAATTGTGGTGCCAGAAGAAAAACAGCGCATGGTTCAGGAATATGTTCCCGGAAAACAGGTCACGATGGCCCATCTGATTGCCAATCCCAATCCGGATCTGTATACCAAATTGGGGGTGGTCTGCCAGAAGCGGGGTGCGCTGGGCATTCTGACCATCACGCCTAGTGAAGCTGCGATCATCGGAGCAGATGTAGCCACCAAGGCAGCGGAAGTGGAGATTGTCTTTGTCGACCGATTCAGTGGTTCTCTGGTAGTCTGCGGGGATGTGTCCAGCGTCCATGCAGCGTTAAACGAGGTAGTGCAGGTTCTGACAAAAACGCTCCAGTTTACGCCCACCGAAATCACTCAGTCATGAGGAACCACTATGAAAAAGATTATGGTAATCGGGCGGGTTGGCTGTGGCAAAACGACCTTATGTCAACGATTGTTTCAGAAAGAGCTGCAATATCAAAAAACGCAGTCGATCGAATTAGTGGGCGGGACTGCGATTGATACTCCAGGAGAATATGTCGAGAACAGAGCATTTTACCGGGCTTTGGTGGTGAGCGGAGTGGAAGCAGATGTTATTTTGCTTCTTCAAGATTCTACGGATTCAGAGTGCCGCTTTGCCCCAGGGATACAGGCGATGTTCCAAAAGCCAATGGTTGGCGTTGTTACCAAAATAGATCAATGCAGGAATCCAGCAGAGGTGGAACGGGCTGAAACGTTCCTAAAACTGGCGGGAGTCGGTTCGATTGTCCACATCAGCAGTGTGACTGGGGAAGGAATCGAAGAATTGCGCAGACACCTCGAATGATTTTCGATCTGCCTATCTGGGGCACATGGAAAAAATCTGCACAGCCATTGACTTGGGAAACTGGCATATAGTATAATACCAACAGCATCAATGACAAATGAAAACCATGCAGGGCGTGGCGGTGCCGCCGTTGCGCCCTGTTTCTGTGTATGGAAATGCATGGGAACCCGGTGGTGACGGTTCAAAAAGGGGGAGTTATATTGTATAAGCTGTTGAAACAGGAGGGACATGCCCGGCGCGGCGAGTTTGAAACCGTTCATGGGACGGTGCAGACGCCTGCTTTTATGAATGTTGGCACCTCTGCTGCAATCAAAGGGGGAATCTCTTCTATAGATCTGGTTGACCTGAAATGCCAAGTGGAACTTTGTAATACCTACCATCTACACGTCCGGCCTGGAGACGACGTAATTCGTGGGTTGGGCGGACTGCACAAATTTATGAACTGGAAACGTCCGATCCTCACCGATAGCGGTGGGTTCCAGGTTTTTTCTCTGGCGAAGCTGCGCAAGATCAAAGAGGAGGGCGTGACTTTCGCCTGCCATCTGGATGGGCATCGGATTTTTATGGGGCCAGAAGAAAGTATGCGCATCCAGTCCAATCTTGGTTCCACCATTGCGATGGCTTTTGATGAGTGTATCGAGAACCCTGCGCCGTTTGAATACACCGAGCGGTCAATCGAGCGCACCACCCGCTGGCTTGCGCGATGCAAAACCGAGATGGCGCGGCTGAATAGTCTCCCGGATACCCTGAATCCACACCAGTTATTGTTTGGTATCAATCAAGGCTCGACCTATCACAGTCTGCGTATCCGCCACATGCAGGAGATCGCCGCGCTTGAGCTGGATGGATATGCGATTGGAGGTCTTGCAGTGGGAGAGACCGCGCAGGAGATGTATGATACGATTGAGGCGGTAGAACCATATATGCCGAAAGAAAAAATTCGATACCTGATGGGGGTCGGTACGCCGGTCAATATACTGGAAGGGGTCTATCGGGGGGTAGACTTGTTTGATTGTGTCATGCCAAGCCGCAACGCCCGACACGGTACCCTATTCACCTGGGAGGGTATCCGGATTTTGCACAACGAGAAATATAAAACCGATAGCGAACCGCTTGATCCGCAGTGTGGTTGTCCTGTTTGCCAGAACCATAGCAGGGGATACCTCCGGCATCTGTTTCGGGCAAACGAGATTCTTGCATCCCGGCTCGGCGTGATGCATAACCTCTATTTCTATAATACGCTGATGGAAAAAATTAGGGAGTCGCTCGATAACGGAACTTACAGTGCTTTTTACCAGCATTGGGTCCCGATCCTTGGCCGACGTATCTAATATCTTTGAAAAAAGGCGGAACTTCTGGAAAGTTTGAAAAACGGGAAATTTTTCTCTCTGGATTGCCGGCAGCTTTTGTGCCTCCGGCAATTTTTCCATTTCTCAACAGAACAATTTTGGAAAGGTAAAATAAAAATGGCTTGACAAGCCTTGGGGGAGTGATGTAAAATAAAGACAAGTAATTTCGCTAAATGAAAATTTAGCGAAATTAAGGGGGCGAAAAATTTAGTAGGAGGATTTACACATGGCAGACTATCAAGATTGTCCCGACTACTTACAGGAGTTTCTTTTTTACATGCTCACCATCCGTGGGCGTTCCAAACGTACAGTCGATGCCTACTATATCGATCTGCGTACTTTTCTCCGTTATATTAAGTGCACCAAGCATTTGTCTGATGATCTCAAAAATGATCCTGAAGCTTTTCAGCAGATTTCGATTCAGGATGTTAGCCTTGAAACACTCCAACAGATTTCTTTAGCAGACGTATATCAATTCCTTACCTATACAATGGATCAGCGCGAAAACAATGCCAAAACTCGTTCTAGAAAAGTTTCGTCCATCCGCGCTATGTTCCAGTATCTTACAATAAAAACCAATAAACTCAAAAGTAATCCTGTTGAAAATTTGGAAGTCCCATCAGTAAAAAAGGCCATACCCAAATATCTAACATTAGAGGAAAGTCTGGATTTACTTGCCCACATCGATCCCACGGGAAAAACATATGAACGGGATTTCTGTATCGTAACGCTGTTTCTTAATTGCGGAATGAGGCTTTCCGAGCTGGTAGGAATTAACCTTTCAGATATTCGTGAGGATACCATTAAATTGCTTGGAAAAGGAAATAAAGAACGGATTGTCTATATCAATGATGCGTGCCGACGTGCTCTGGATGCATATCTGTCTGTTCGGAAGCCGACTGCAAATACCGTCCATAAGGATGCGCTCTTTCTCTCCTCTCGTGGAACCAGACTCTCCCCTCGACGGGTAGAACAGATCATCGAACAATGTCTGAAGCAGGCCGGACTTTCGGGACAGGGATATTCTCCGCATAAGCTTCGACATACCGCCGCTACTTTGATGTATCAACATGGCAATGTAGATATCCGTATACTGAAGGAAATTTTAGGGCATGTCAGCCTTTCGACCACCGAGATCTATACTCATCTATCCAATCGCCAGATGGAGGATGCGGCCCAAAATTCTCCTCTTTCTACCGTAAAACCTGCTAAAAAACCAAAGGTTCCCAAGGTTAATCCATCAGAAGAGAAATAGGCCTCCCAGTTTATAACAGAGCAGAGCGTCAACTAAAGCGATCATTCCGCAGATTGCAGCAAACAAAATAAATTTTATACAGTAGCGCTTCATTCGATTAAGTTCTGTTTTTTCTCCGTTCGGAAGCGTTGAACGGAACAGATGGATAGACATTCTGACCGAAACTTTTCCGGCAGCGATCAGTAATAGAGCACCAAAATAGATGGTAGGCATCAGAAGGATAAATGCATATGGCACCGCAGCATTTCCATATTGCGCATAAAGCATCCCTAGCGAAAATCCGTACCCTAGCCCTTTAAATAGTAGAGCCAAAAAGACGATCGGTTGTGCAATCGTACATAGCCCACAAAAAAACAAGACCAACAGAGAGGAAAACAGAGAAACAAAAGTTGAAAGCGCTATGCTGGAAAAGCTCTGTATCTGACGCTGCCCAACATATCCTCCAAGTACTGTTTGCAGCATCTGGAGTGTTTCCTCTTCCGCGTGACTGATGAGCATCGTTCCTACAAACACTCCTGCCAGGAACATTCCCTCAAGCAGATAAAAAAATAACTTCCCTTTTGCGAACATAAAAGATGGCCGCGGGATAAACTCTCCATGTTCTGAAGAGTTTCCCACGGCTCTTGTTCGCAATAGATTCCGCCAGCTTGTCACCGAAATGTACATTTCAGCCATCCTTTCTGTAGCAATTCCACTAAGAAAGAATATGCCGTATCCGCCACATTTATTCCTGATCCATCAGAGCAGCTTTTATCATAATCGCACATTCCACCCGTTTCTTTTCCAACTCACAGGAAAGCGTATGTGGTTTCAGAATATCCCCACGATATTGCATACTGTTGGCATTACATCCGCCCGAACAATAGAATTTTGCCCAGCAATGTCTGCACTCCTCTTTGCCATAAACGGTCGCTGCCGCAAATTGTGCTTTTCGCTTTTGGTCTAATGATTGCTCGAATACATTCCCCATCTTCCAGTCATCATGACCAACAAACTGATGGCAAGGATAAACATCACCATCGGGTGTGATCGCCACATATTCATTGCCACAGCCACAGCCACGCAGCCGCTTGATCGCACATGGCCCCTGATCGAGATCTATCATAAAATGGAAAAAGTTAAACTCTTTTTCGGTTCCTGCACGTTCAATCATCATTTTTGCCAACCGTTCATATTCGGCAAATACCTCCGGTAGGTCAGCTTCTGTTAACGCATAAGGTGCGGAAGGATCTGCAACAACAGGTTCGACAGAGATCTGATCGAAACCCATTTCGTTCAGATGCAGCACATCTTCCGCAAAGTCCTTATTATACCGTGTAAAGGTACCGCGGACATAATATTGATCAAAAATTCCACCCCTGCGAGCTTTTTCGAGCTTTTGGAACTTTGGCATAATCGTATCATAGCATCCTCTGCCATCCACCCGCGCACGTACACGGTCATTGACTTCCCTACGTCCATCAATCGAAAGGACTACATTGGACATCTCACGATTGATAAACGCAATTTTATCGTCATCCAGCAGAACTCCATTGGTCGTAATTGTGAAGCGGAACAATTTATGATGTATTTTTTCCTGTGCACGAGCATATTCCACAACCTGTTTCACCACGTCAAAGTTCATTAGAGGCTCTCCACCAAAGAAGTCCAACTCGAGATTATGCCGGCCTTGGGAATGATTTATCAGGTAGTCAATCGCCGCTTTCCCCACCTCAAACGACATAAGCTGGCGATGACCCATATATTCGCCAGTATCGGCAAAACAGTATTGGCAGCGGAGATTGCAGTCATGTGCAATATGCAGGCACATCGCCTTGACTGGAGATGGTGTCATCATTTTTGCAAATCTGTCGTAATCGTCCGCAGAAAAAAGCTGGTCTGCCTGATGCAGAGAGACGATTTCTGAATAGGTTTCACAGATTTCCGCTTCCGAATAACGGTCAGATAATTTCTCTAAAATCTGTGGCGGGCAGTTCTCCGGCAGATGTTCTCCATCCACATAATCCAAAAGCTCAAAAAACAGCGCATCCACCAGGTGGACGGCACCACTATTGACGTCCAGCACAATATAAAATCCATTTAATTGGTATTTATGTATCATAGAATCCTTTCTCCAAATAACGAAACGAAATAGGGCAGCCGCAATTAGCTGCCCTACCATAACTCGCTGATCTTTTACTTCTGTTTACGCTCACATTTCTGGTTTGCAACTGTGCAGGAAGTCTTGCAGGCAGACTGACAGGATGCCTGGCATTCCCCGCAGCCACCTTTTACAGCAGACTCTTTCAGATTCGCGTGATTGATCGTTTTCACATGTTTCATAATCCAATTCCTCTTTCCTTTGAGATTTCCAAATTATAATATCATTATACCATAAATTCCGACAAATTCAATCGGTTCAGCGGAACTTTTTCCGCTTGTTGACCCCGACTACCCCGCCCAATGCGGAGGCAAACAACACGGCTGCCAATTTGGTAAATGCCACTGCGCAGAAATCTGGACCATTCACCGTAAGGTTGGTGAATGCAAGCAGTAAAAACATGCAGATTCCACAACAAACTCCCACCAACATGCCCCGTTCCCGGGAAAAGGCTGCGCTGACATATCCGGCAACCAAACCTCCCAACACAAAGGTTAAGGTTGCAACAAACGTAATCAGCATCTGCGGCAGATCACGGAACTGCATCACCACCGACATGAAAGTCAGCAGCAGAAAACAGGCAACCGTTCCAGCCACAATTCCATAAACCACCGGACGAAGAAACCGTTTGATTCCATACATATCAGGCTGTTTCATACCAATTCCCCCTTTTTAATCAGGGTATTCAGCCGGACACCTGGATATGCCTTCTCCATTTTATTTGGATTTGGATGAAGCTTTCTCGTGCGAAGTGTTATTCATCTGAACAGCCCAGCGGGTGATCCGGATTTTGCTGCGGTCCGATCCAGTCTCGATTACAAGATGATCTTCCCGCATCGAAACAACGGTCCCGATAATGCCGCCCACTGTGACGATCTCATCCCCAACTTCAAGGCTGTTGCGCATCTCCTGTGTCTCTTTTTCACGTTTTTTCTGCGGCCGAATCAGAAAAAAATAAAAGACCACCAAGATCAGAACCATTGGAATAAATGTTTGTATCATGGCTGCTGTGTTTTCGTTCATACGAATACCTCCAAAATCTCTTCCCTGTTGAAACAGAGTACTTTTGTCATTATACCGTTTTTTGCCCTGCTACGCAAGTCCTCTTTTAAAATTCTGCTGAAACTTGCATTTTACGGTTATTTGGGGTATGATGAATCTCTGAGATTTCCTGTGTTTTTGGACAAACAGTTCCCTACTCCCCACTCGGATTTTTGTAAGGAGGCTTTTTCGATATGGCAACCAAAAGTACAGAGCGGCGCGCAATCCTGCTCATGGCAATCTGCGCATCGCTCTGGAGTATTGCGGGTATTTTTATCAAGTTGATTCCTTGGCACCCTCTGACCATCGCGGGCGCGCGCAGCCTGCTTGCGGCAGGATGTATGGCTGTTTATCTGGGCGCCTGCCGGATGCACATGCGGATCAATCGGACTTCGATTGTAAGCGGGATTTTTACCTGCCTGACCTTCCTTGGTTTTGTCACTGCCAATAAGTATACCACTGCTGCAAACGCGATTGTCCTTCAGTTTACCGCCCCGGTTTTTATTCTGATTCTGTCGGCAATCTTTCTGAAACAGCGGTTTGCACGAGCCGATCTGATCACCGTCTTTCTGACGCTCTGCGGCATCTCGCTCTTCTTTTTTGACCAGCTTGCCCCCGGAAACCTCTTTGGCAATCTCTGCGCGATCTTTGCTGGGCTGATGATGGCCTGTATGTTTCTGCTGACAGGCTACACCGACCCTGAAAGCCGGATGAGCGGTCTGCTGCTTGGCCACCTGTTTACTGCGATCGTGGGAATTCCTGCTGCTTTCCTCACTGAAACAACGATGAGCCCCACCGCGATAGGGAGTATTCTGGTACTGGGCATTGTCCAGCTGGGCATTCCTTATGTGCTTTATGGTATCGCAGTCAAAGACTGCCCACCGCTTGTCTGTTCGCTGCTCTCAGCAATCGAGCCGCTGCTCAATCCGGTTTGGGTCTTTCTCTTTACCAGGGAGGCGCCCGGTGTTTTTGCGCTGCTCGGCGGTGCAGTGGTCATTCTTACCATTACGGCCTGGTGTGTGTGGCGGGATCATAGGGTCGCTGCTGGCAATTCTGTTTAAGAGCCTGCTTCTGGCCGGTTGTTTTGATTCCACATCTGCGCCAAGATATCTTTCAGCACTAAGAACCTGTATTCACAAGGAGAAAAGAACGTGGTAAAATAGAGATATGGAAGAAAAAGGACGGGAGTCGTACCCTAGCGACTTGACAGATGAGCAGTGGGAGGAGATCGCCCCACTATATGCCGAGATGCGCAACTGCACGTGGAGCAAGAGGGAATTGACGGATGCTGTGCTGTATTTGGTAGATTCGGGGTGCAAATGGAGACAGTTGCCCCATGATTTTCCGCCATATTCAACGGTACACAGTTTTTATCGCCGCGCCCGGATCAGCGGGCTGTGGGATAAAATTCTGGAACATCTTGTAAAAAA
>NZ_QZEG01000110.1:0-4177 GCF_009917605.1 Anaerotruncus sp. 1XD42-93
TTTGCCGCCGCCTTGAATCCACAGCGTCTTCTTGATATCCTTTTTGGATAATTTCAAATGCTGTTGCCCTGGCACACCATTCTGAACATCTTGACAAAATACTGCGTGTTCACTTCTGAGGAATTGTTGCTCGTTATGCGACCTTATCAGATTGTGGCAACCGAGCGTATTTTGAACAGGATTGAAGTGTCCACCAACTACAAGAAAACAGGAACAATCGAAGCCGGAGGATATATCTGGCACACCACAGGAAGCGGTAAGACATTGACTTCCTTTAAGACAGCCCAGCTTGCGACAGGACTGCCGTATATCGAAAAGGTTCTGTTTGTGGTTGACCGTAAGGACTTGGACTATCAGACCATTAAGGAATATGACCGCTTTGAAAAAGGAGCTGCCAATGGCAACAAGAGTACCGCAGTCCTGCAAAGGCAGCTTGAGGATAGCACTTCCCGAATTATCGTGACCACCATTCAGAAGTTGGATGTGTTCATCACAAAGAACAAGGGCCATCCGATTTATAGCAAGCACGTTGTTCTTGTGTTTGACGAGTGCCACCGTAGCCAGTTTGGACAGATGCACACGAACATCATCAAGCACTTTAAGAACTACCATATTTTCGGATTTACTGGAACACCGATTTTTGCTATCAATGCCGGAACTGGCGGAAATCCTGAACTTCGAACCACAGAACAGGCATTTGGTGCAAAACTCCATACTTATACCATCGTGGATGCTATCAACGATGGTAATGTTCTTCCATTCCGCATCGACTATATCAATACCATTAAACAGAAAGACAGCAACAAGGACAAACAAGTTAGTGCTATTGATACTGAGGAAGCATTGGCATCTCAGGAGCGTATCTCTGAGGTCGTGAAGTACATTCTGGAACACTTCGACCAAAAGACTATGCGTAATTCTTATTACAGCCTGAAAGGTCAGCGTGTGAATGGCTTTAACTCTATGTTCGCAGTTAGCTCTATTCCTGTCTGCAAGAAATATTATCTGGAACTGAAAAAACAGATTACAGAACAGCACCGGGAATTGACCATTGCCACCATTTTCTCATTCGCTGCAAACGAAGCAGACACAGCAGATGGTATTCTGGATGATGAAAGCTTTGATACCGATGGACTTGACCAGACTTCCCGTGATTTTTTGGATATGGCAATCAGCGATTACAACAAGACTTTCAAAACTAACTATGATACTTCCAGTAAGGGCTTCCAAGACTACTATAAAGACCTGTCTGACAAGGTTAAGAAGCGTGAAGTCGATTTGCTGATTGTAGTTAATATGTTCCTGACGGGATTTGATGCAACAACGCTTAATACTCTTTGGGTAGATAAGAACTTGAAAATGCACGGTCTTATTCAGGCGTTTTCCAGAACAAATCGTATCCTGAACTCGGTAAAGACTTTCGGAAATATCGTTTGCTTCCGTGACCTTGAAGAAGCGACCAATGATGCCATCGCCCTGTTCGGAGATAAGGATGCAAACGGCATTGTTCTTTTGAAATCCTATGAGGACTATTACTATGGTTGCGTTGATGATAAAGGTCGTGAGCAAAAAGGATACGAAGAACGAATTGCTGAACTGTTGCAAAAATATCCGTTGGGGCAACCGATCATTGGAGAGCAGAACAAGAAAGATTTTATTGTCCTGTTCGGCAACATTCTCCGACTGAGAAATATCCTGTCTGCCTTTGACCGTTTTGTCGGAAATGAAATTCTGTCTCCGATTGATTTTCAGGATTACACGGGTACATACCATGATGTGTACGATGAAATCAAGCCAAAGTCAGGCAGTAAGGATAGCATCATGGATGATGTTGTCTTTGAAATGGAGCTTGTCAAACAGGTGGAAGTCAACATTGACTATATCCTGATGCTGATTGGGAAGTATCAGGATGACAACTGTGAAGATAAGGAAATCCTTGTTGCGATTGATAAGGCAATTAAGTCCAGTTTACAACTCAGGTCTAAAAAGGAATTGATTGAAAACTTCATTGCTACTATCAATACAAGCACGAATGTAAATGCAGATTGGCAACGATTTGTAAGAGAACAGCGTGAGACAGATATTCAGACTTTGATTACAGAGGAAAAATTGAAGTCGGAGGAAACCAGAAAGTTTGTTGAGAACGCTTTCCGTGATGGCGTACTCAAAACCACTGGCACAGATGTTGACCGACTGATGCCGCCCGTTTCCCGTTTCGGAGGTGGAGGTTCTCGTGATAAGAAGAAGCAGGTAGTTATTGAAAAACTGAAAGCGTTCTTTGAGAAATACTTTGGACTGGTTAGCCCAGAAGCTTCAGAAGAACCGGATAAGGTTACATATCTTTATGATACAGAACCAACACTATCTATGGTGGCAGAGGAACCGGTGCATTACGGAATGAAAAAATATAATTGAGGTGGTGAAAATATGTTGTATAATGTTTACTGTGATGAGACATGTCATCTTGAACATGATAACAGTAATGTTATGGTGTTAGGGGCTGTGTGGTGTCCACAATCAAAACTGAAAGAAATTAATGAGAGGATTCGTCAAATTAAGAAAAGAAATAATGTTTCTGAGACTATGGAAATGAAGTGGACGAAAATCAGCCCGGCAAAAGTTGATTTGTATAAAGATTTGATTAATTATTTCTTTGATGATGATGATTTACATTTTCGGGGTGTCATTATTCCAGATAAGACAAGACTAAATCACGAACACTATCATCAAACACACGATACGTGGTATTATAAAATGTATTTTGATATGCTCAAAGTTATCTTTTCTCCAACTGATAACTATGAGGTTTATATTGACATTAAAGATAAGAACTCTGCTCGAAAGGCAAAAAAATTGAGAGAAGTATGCTGCAATTCTATGTATGACTTTTCTCAAAAAGTGATTCGGCGGTTACAACCTATACGATCTGATGAAGTTCAAATCATGCAGATAGTTGATGTTATTATAGGTGCTATCAGTTATGAAAATCGCAGATTTCCTGATGGATTTGTAAAGAGTAGTGCAAAGCAAGAAGTTGTTGATTTGATAAAAGAACGTTCAGGCTATACATTGCGAAAAACAACGTTATTGCGTGAGGAAAAAATAAACCTGCTTTCGTGGGAAGCGGGAGGGACAGTATGACAAGAGATAATTGTTGGTTGCCAAAATTAGAATTGTGGGATGACTATGATAATGACTATCCTCAATATCAAGCGGCATTATACGAGATTTTTCAGAATGACTTTATAAAATCACGTCCTACATTTGAAGGAAAGCAGGTAAATATTCGCAGGCATCCGATTGAATATGAATGAGTTTTAATAGGAACACTGTAATATCAAGGCTTTTCGGAGCCTACACCCACAAAAAAATATTATTTGAGCTATCACATTACGCAGAAAGCCGTCCGGCATGAAAAAACGGGCGGCTTTTTTGCGTGGATAGCCGGGAGGGAGGCGAAAAAATAGTAACAAACTTTTAGCGCAAGATTTGTGCAACATTTACGAAATTAAAAAAGGAGGTAACGAATGGCAGACGAAAAATTAAACGTGAGCCCGGAGGAAAATCCCCAGCCCAGCTTGTTCGATGCCGGCCCGGCGGGTGCTCCTGCCCAGGACGCTCCCACCCCGGAGCCCCCGGCCCCGGAGAACGCCCCCGAGCAGACTGGCGGCGAACCACCCGCCCAGGATGCCCCGGCTGGTGCTCCCGGCGAGGTGAGTGTATCCGCTGACCAGATTGAAAAGCTGATGGCGGAGCGCCGGGCGGCGGAACGTGCGGAGGTGGAAAAAAACGAGCCGCCCGAACCGGAACAGCCGCCCACCCCGGCCCCGGAGGAAAAGGCCGCCGGGGAAAAGGGGCCCGCCAAAAAGGACAAGGCCGCCAAAGAAAAAACGCCCGAGCCAGATAAACCCAAGGGTAGGCGGGGCCGCAAGCCCAAGGAAGAAAAGGCGGGGCCCGGTGAACCGGGAGGGACGGGGGCCCGCCGTGGCCGCCCGGCCAAGGCTGACAAGGCGGCCACGGACAAGCCCCCGGCTCAACCTCGAGACAAAATGTCCCAAGGCAAGGGCGGAAAGGCCGCCACGGTAAAGGGCAAGGAAGAGGCTCCCGCCGCTCCCCCGCCTGCGCCGGAAGTGCCGCCCCAGCCCCGTGACGCGACCCGCGCCGAAAAGGAAGAGAT
>NZ_QZEG01000111.1:0-4033 GCF_009917605.1 Anaerotruncus sp. 1XD42-93
GGCGGTCCCAGTGGGGGCGGCGGCGGTTCCTCCGGCAGCTGGGAGATTCCGCCCAAGGACGACAACGGTATTTATAAAGGTTGGCATTTGTTTGACCCGTTTGATTATGATTTTGCACCTGCCGACAGCGATTATAACTATGACCCCCTAAAAGAGTTTGACCCGTCTGGCCTGCATATTCCGCTGGATTTTCCCGCCCCAGACGATATTGATTATACAAATCCGTTCTGGGTTCCAGAATGGGCAAAAAACAAGGATTAGGAGGCTAATTTCATGAAAAAGTGGAAACGGGTCGTTTCGCTTCTTTGCGCTCTGATTTGCATGTTGGGAATTTCCATGCATGCTTTTGCTATGGTGCAGCAAGTTAGTCTATCTAATCATAGCGGCTATGAGGCTTTTTCTAATGTTTTTAGCCCTGTTCCTGATGTAGGAAATTGTTATTCCGCATTTATCGATACTTCGGATGTCCCATGGGAAGATTTTGGGCAAGATTATCGTACGCTCTGGGATTCTTTTTTAAGCTCATATTTGAATAACAATAGTTATCGTATTTATTTTACTTTTTCAAATTATGCGTCTCGTGATCCATCGGGTGAACTCTTTTACTTTTTCTCCATTAATGTAACCCCTGTAAGTGGTTTTTCCTCTGGCATTGATTCCAGTTCTACGAATAAAAAAGTGCAGGTCAGGCCATCACAGCTTTTAAGTTGCTCTTTCCGACTGGATTCCGATGGTGTTTGTCGACCTTATGGGAAGTGGGGCATTCAAACTTTGTATGGTATGCCTACCGGACAAACTTATTTGGATAACTGTTCAGACTTATTTTCTGCTTCTAACATTACTTATAACTATCCTATATTTTCCGATCTTGATGCGTTATTTTTTACCGATGATTTAGGACACTCTTTTTCAATAGATTCTACGGATTTTTCTGTGGTTCCTTTATTGAAAATTGTATACCAGTATGAGGACGGTACACAAGCTGCACAGCCAGTCATGCGCTCGCTCATAGCCGGGGATAGCTATGAGATCACATCCCCGATAATCGAGGGCTATACGGCAGATAAGCCGGTCGTATCCGGGACTATGCCCGAAGAGGATTTGACAGTAACAGTTACCTATACGGCAGACCCGCCGTCCGAGCCGCAGACCTACACCCTGACGGTCAACTATCGTTACGAAAACGGTTCGCAGGTCGCACAGCCAGTCACACGCTCGCTCACAGCCGGAAGCAGCTATGAAATCACATCCCCAATAATCGAGGGGTACACAGCGGACAAGCCGGTCGTATCCGGCACGATGCCTGCGGAAGATTTGACCGTTACAGTCACCTATACGGCAAACCCGCCACCCGAACCGCAGACCTACACCCTGACGGTCAATTATCGCTATGAAAACGGTTCGCAGGCCGCACAGCCAGTCACACGCTCGCTCACAGCCGGAAGCAGCTACGAGATCACATCTCCGGCAATCGAGGGCTACACAGCCGACAAGCCGGTCGTATCCGGCACGATGCCTGCGGAAGATTTGACCGTTACAGTCACCTATACGGCAGTCCCGCCACCCGAACCGCAGACCTACACCCTGACGGTCAACTATCGTTACGAAAACGGCTCGCAGGCCGCACAGCCGATTACGCGCTCACTCACAGCCGGGAGCAGCTATGAGATCACATCCCCGACAATCAAAAACTACACAGCCGATAGGGTGGTAGTTTCCGGAATCATGCCTGAAAGAGATTTAACGGTTCATGTCCTTTACCGCAAAGATTCTTCCGGTTCTTCCAAACCTTCTGGGTGGTTTGACGCCGCACCAGATGTGGAATGGAAAGACCCTTTTGAATGGTTTGACGCTGCACCAAGTGTGGAATGGAAAGATCCTTTTGCATGGTTTGATGCTGCGCCAAATGTCGAATGGAAAGATCCTTTTATATGGTTTGATGCGGCACCGGATGTGGAGTGGTGGAGTCCATTTCCTTGGGGGGAGTGATGCGTTATCAATGAAGATTTTGTGGTTTTTTCAATGGATGCTCTTGTTGAAATGGGCTATACCATCTGGATAAATATTGGCTCGATTTTTAGCGTTTGCCTGTATATCTTTATGATTGTATTGGGGCTATATGCGCTTTTAGAAATTGTAAGTCATCTGGGACGATAGGAGGGGGAGCGATGAAAAAAACGGCTGTTTTTATAACGATGCTTTTCTGTCTCGCTTTTTGCGCCGTCCCTTGTTTTGCGGAAATCAATGTCCAATGGCCACCGCCTAATTACGATATGCCGCGAACTGTATTCAATGCGGATATGTTAAATTCGTTCTCTAAGAGCCTTAAACTGTCTTTGGGAGCGATTTCAAGTACAGGGCTTCGGATTCTTGGTGTTACAATTTCTCTTTCCTTAATCTCTGGAATCTTTATTCGACTTTTATTAAATAAACTGAACCTGTATAACAACGTATGGAAGCGAGAATTTCACCGCAAAGTGAAGGCCGAGGATCGGAAACGGCATCTTGACAGTATTGTTGATGATAAGGTTGCTGATATGGAAATTAACATGCTGGCAAAGGCGCGATTCCGACTTCGGAATCCTTTGGCAGACCTGAACGAAAAAATTTACCAGCGTGAACTATCTTTTCAGGCGGAACAAGCAATCCGGGAACGGCATCCCGAGCGAGACTTGGAAAAGTCTATATATCGTCGTGAGTTGTCATTTCGGACTGGATTGGAGATGGAGTATCGGCATCCAGAACGTGCCTTAAATGAATCCATTGCGCGTCGTGAACTATCTTATGAAACAGAAAAACGTATGCGGGAACTACACCCAGAACGTGAATTTGAAGAGACTATACGACGCAGGGAAGTTGCAGCAGAAGCAGGTATTGAATTTGCCCGTCGAAATCCTGATCTTGCAACTGAAAGTAAAGTTGTTAATAGGGAAACTAGCTTTACTGCCGAGGGGCTTTTCCGCAAGCGAAATCCAACCTATGTATTGCGCCGCAAGGTCGGAGATCGGCACCTTGCAGATGAAGCAGACAGACTATATAGGGTTATTTGGCCTGATCGCTACCATTCGCGACGAGCCATTTACGATGAGCTTGCTCGCGAATACGATGAGCGCAGCGGCAGGAGATCACGCCGCCGCAGGAGGTGACGCAAGATGCGCAAAAAGATATTTACTGTTTTTCTCGCCGTTCTGGTTCTGGCCTTCGCATCCGTCCCGGCTTTTGCCGCTGACGGTTCCGGTCGGGGCGTGCTTTCGTGGTTTTCGGATGTTGGTGGCTTCATCCGGGATATATTCGTCCCGGATGGCAACTATTTCAACAACCAGCTATCCCTTTTGAATGACCACATAAACAGCCGGTTTGCAGGTCTGGGCGAGCTATATCAGATGCTGGACAACTTTTTCAAAACGCTGCGCAATCCCCCTCCAATCTCTCTGAATTTAACTATCCCAACCAATTTTTTGTTTCCGGGCTATCGTGGCACAAGAGTTGATTTCCTGACATCTACGAAACCTTATTTTAATTTGATGCGGGATATTTTAAATGCGGCAGTCTGCCTTTTAACCGCGATCGTCTGTTATCATAAGCTGCGCACTTTTTTTACTGAGGAGGGATAACATGATTGTTGAGTTTTTTTGTAATCTTTTCTTTTCTCTACTCCATTTCTTGATAAACTTATTTCCGAAATTTCCATCTTTTAATGGACTGAATGTCTCTTTGTCTCCTCTCCTTTATGTGGTACGTTTTATCAATATGTTTGTTTCCTTTGCTGTGGTCAGCAGATGTCTTTTAATCATCCTGATTGTATATAATCTGAAATTTGTATGGTCTATTATCATGTGGCTGATACGTAAAATTCCGGGGGTGTCATAATGATTGATCTGGGGTCCGCTTTTGGAAAGATGTTTGCTCCTGTTGGGGCGTTTCTGGGACTTCTGTTAAAGTGCGTTTTCGCTGGAGCTTTTCTCCTGATCTTCGGCGCGTTGGTCTATTTCTTTGTCCGGTACAAATTCAATCCCTTAAAGCTCGTGCCGGA
>NZ_QZEG01000112.1:0-4016 GCF_009917605.1 Anaerotruncus sp. 1XD42-93
TTTGCCGCCGCCTTGAATCCACAGCGTCTTCTTGATATCCTTTTTGGATAATTTCAAATGCTGTTGCCCTGGGAAACAGGCTCTGGCGGCTTTACTTTTTCGGAAAAGAATAGTATAATAAATTGTTACAAAAAGCAGGGATTGTCTGGAACCCGGGGGTTGGCAGGGAATTCCAACATCAGATCAGCCCCCAATCAAACGGATAAGGAGCGGTGCACCAGTATGCTGCAATTTGAAGAGCTGCGACTCCGTCTGAGCGCACGCGAGGACGAGGTACAGGAATACCGGCAGGCGATCGGTTATGAGGGGCTTCAGCGCAAGCTGGCCGAGCTTGAAGAGAAAACCACTGTGCCGGGGTTTTGGAATGATGTGGAAAAATCCCAGAAAAACCAGCTTGAGACCGCAAAAGTCAAAGCGAAGCTTGCAAGTTATGACGATCTGTCGGCCCTCTATGAGGACACCCTGACCCTGATCGAGCTGGGCAACGAGGAGGAAGACGAGAGCGTCTATCCAGAAGCACTCTCTGATGTGGAGCGGTTCGAAAAGATGCTGGAAACCCAGAAGCTTACCACGCTGTTGACTGGGCAGTACGACGCAAACAATGCGATCGTGACCTTCCATGCAGGAGCCGGCGGGACCGAGGCGCAGGACTGGGCGCAGATGCTCTATCGCATGTATACCCGCTGGGCGGAGCGCCATGGCTTTACCTATAAGATTCTGGACTATTTGGATGGGGATGAAGCGGGGCTGAAAAGTGCGTCGATCATGATTGAAGGGGAGAATGCTTATGGCTTTTTGCGTTCGGAAAGCGGGGTGCACCGTCTGGTGCGGATTTCCCCGTTCGATTCGTCCGGCCGGCGCCACACCTCGTTTTCTTCGGTTGAGGTTCTACCCGAGCTGAGTGAGGACACAACGGTTGAAATCCGTCCGGAGGACATCAAAATGGATGTGTTCCGGTCGTCTGGCGCGGGCGGACAGCATATCAACAAGACTTCTTCCGCAGTACGTCTGACCCATCTGCCGACTGGGATTGTTGTTGCTTGCCAGAACGAGCGCAGTCAGCTTCAAAACCGAGCAATGTGTATGAAGATGCTGACCGCAAAGCTAATCGAAATCAAGGAGCGCGAGCACCTAGCGAATATTCAGGAGATCAAAGGGGAGCAGGCGCAGATTGCATGGGGCAGCCAGATTCGTTCCTATGTATTTATGCCGTACACCCTGGCGAAGGACACGCGGACCAAATTTGAGAACAGCAATATCAATGCGGTGATGGACGGTGATCTGGATGGTTTTATCAACGCCTATTTGAAGGCTGCAAGCCTAGGAACTCTGGGCCAACCTGCCGATGATTGACCGGTTTATCTGACCTCTGGAATATATATCCCCCCCTGGGATTGGAACCTTCTCCGATCTCAAGGGGGGATTTTACATAGTGGTAGACAAGAAATCGCAGCAAGGCGCTTTTACAATATTTAAAAAGGGTTCGAGGAACCCCCTCCTAAAAAGCGCTTTCTTTTACTTTGAATCAAGAGCACCACGTTACAAAGGTTGGTTTTTCATACTGCTGAGACAGCAAGAAGGGGTCTTTCTATCTTGTAGAAAGACCCCTCGAAAGGTTTTAAGATTGTTCCGCGTCCTCGCGCATCCGGTGGCAGCGGCCACATTTGGTACAGCCACCCTTATGGCATCTGGATTTCGCTTTATCCATCACGACGCAGGCATAGATACCTACCACGACTGCGAAGATCAGCAGAATCCATCCCCCAATTCCCATTGTGTTCGCCTCCTCATGACTTCTTATTTCGTAGCGCGCAAGCAGGGGATATCCGATTAGTCGATCTCCAGACGGCTGCGGCGCTCCTGTTTTCTAGACCATTTTTCGTTGTTGCGGCGGTGGCCCCGGCGGGACGGCTTCCCACTCAACCGGTCACGGGAAGCAAAGGGGGCTTCCGCTGAACGGGGACGTCGATTCCCCTGAAAGGCAGGGCGCGGTTTTTCCGTCGAGAGGGTGAAATGGGTCTCGCATCCCCGAATCCGCACACTGGACATTTCATTGAGGACGGTAAGTGCATCATTTTCAAACATTTCAATCAGGGTATGGTCGTCAAAAATGTCAATCCTGCCGATCGAACGGGAGGGGAGTCCGGTAGAATCCACGATGGCGCCGACAATAAAATTAGCTCCAATTCGATTGGCGCTTCCAATGTCTGCGTTGAGTACCACCCGTTTGCCACCCCGCCTGGAAGAATCCGCAGAAACAGTGGCTTTCACCACAGGAATCGTCTTTTTCTCACTGGAAGAAACAATCTGTGCAAGTGCGCAGGCGACATCGCGCAGGCCGCAACCCTGATTCTGAAGAATTTCGTCTATCTGCCCACCAAACGCCTCGTATCCTCCTGACTCGAGTGTCTGAGCCACCTTGGCGGAAAAATGCTCCTGCCGTCTGCGCAGAATATCTTCCGCTGAGGGGAGTGGCGCTTCCCGGATGTCTGCATTGATGTACCGGCGCAGCTCTTTCATCGTATTGAGCTGCCGGAAACCACACACAAGCGTATGGCTGGTCCCGCTTTTTCCTGCCCGTCCGGTGCGGCCAATTCGGTGGATATAGTACTCAAACTCCTGTGGAATGTCAAAGTTGTAAACCGCTTCAATGTCTTCGACGTCAATTCCTCTGGCCGCCACATCGGTCGCAACCAGAATGCTCGCCTTTCCATTACGAAAACTCTGCATCACCTGTGTGCGGCCGGACTGCTTCATGTCTCCATGTAGGCCGAGCGCCTGAAATCCTCGATCACCCAGATACTGCACCAGATCATCTACCATCGACTTGGTGTTGCAGAAGATCACCGACCGGCTTGGCTCCTGCATCTGGAGAAGGAGGTTGATCGCGTCCATTTTACGGGATTGCGGTACCTGGTAAAAATACTGGTCGATCGTTTCGATTGTTTTCTGTGGGGTCCGGATATGGACAGTCTGCGGATCTTTCAGAAACTCGGAAGTGATCTTCAAGATTGTGGGTGGCATCGTGGCTGAGAAAAGAACCGTCTGCCGGTCTTCCGGAGTCGCCGAAAGGATCGACTGGATATCTTCCAGAAATCCCATATTGAGCATCTCGTCCGCCTCGTCCAAAACCACCATTTTAAGAGTATCAAGCCTAAGAGTGCGGCGGCGCATGTGGTCCATCACCCGCCCCGGTGTGCCGATAACAATGTTGGCGGTGCGAAGCTGGGTGATTTGAGCATCCATCGGCGCGCCACCATAAACTGCCGCGACCGAAATACCGGTTTTGTATTTTGCATATTTGCGCATTTCCTCGGAAATCTGCATTGCAAGTTCACGGGTAGGGGAGAGCACCAGGACCTGTGCGCGACGATCTCCTCCAGACACCCGTTCAACTGCGGGGATACCGAATGCGGCAGTTTTACCGGTTCCGGTACTGCTGCGGCCGATTACGTCCAACCCCTGCATCAATAATGGGATTGCTCCCGCTTGAATGCCGGTTGCTTCGGTATAATTCATGTCGCTGACTGCCCGGCAGAGTTCGGGAGAAAGCCCGATACTTTCAAATAGGGTATTGCTCATAAATCTCTCACTTTCTAAGTTTCTTTCAAAATGAAATAAAGATGGGTTATGTTGTTGTTTCGAATGGGGCCTGTTTAAAAACAGATAAACTGGAAATTTTTTCATAATGGACGGGCGGCACAAGGAGAAAAGCACAGAAATACTTTGTGTATTCCATGGATTTCCGACGCAGCAGATGCCGCTTTTTCAGAAAAAGACAGTTATTTGATTTTTTAAACAGCTCCTGATTTTCGAAGCAGCCATTCAAAAAAAGCAAGGATAGATCTCCTTGCCCGCCTGTAGACTGATTTTGAACGCGGTTGCCACGAAGCATCCGTTCTAGGTAGTGTTCACATAAGCACATCGACAATGAGAGCAAAAAAGACAAAAGCCAAAAAGATAATATCCAGTTTGTCATAGCGGGTAAAAATGCGACGAAATCGCTTGATACGGCG